>JAAZHF010000055.1 GCA_012510865.1 Gammaproteobacteria bacterium | reverse complement strand
CCCAGCACATCCTCGATGAACTGCGCGAGATGGGGCTCGGTGAAGAATTCGTCCACCGCTTCCTCGGCGAATGCGCGCGCGATGCCCGCAAGTGCGTCGCCGACCTCGAGGCGGCCGGCAGCGCCGGCCAGTGGGATGCCTTCCGCGATGCGTGCCACGCGCTCAAGGGCGCCGCCGGCAACATGGGCGCCGTCCGCCTCTCCGACGCCGCGTCGCAGGGAATGCGGCTGGCGACCGACGCACTTGTCCGCGAGTGGCCTACGATGGTGCGCCTGCTGCGCCAGCAGCTGGAGCAGGCGCTGTCCGCGCTGCGTGCGCGGGGCGACCTGGCCCGGGGCGATGCCGCCGCCGGGCCGGACAGCGCCTGAGCGGCCTCAGCGGCTCCCGGTGGCGGCCGCGGGCTCCGGACGCTGCAGCTGGGCCCGGACGAGCCGCTCCATCATGCGCAGCTGGCGCGGGCCGAGCTGGAGCGCGGTGTCGACCCAGATCCGGGTGGTCTCCATCAGCTCTTCGTGGCTGATCGGATGCACGGCGTCGCGGACGCGATGCAGCGCCAGCCGCGCCGCGGCGATGCGGCGGTTCTGGCGGATCACCTCGTTGACCGCGCGCACGCCCTCGCCGCGCTCGACCAGCACGTCGACGATGCCCATCTCGTGCAGGCGTTCGCTGCTGTACATCACGCCGTCGAGCATCATCGCCTCCGCGCGCCTGGGACCGATCCGCTGCGACAGCAGCGAGTAGGCTCCCATGCCCGGGAAGAGGCCGAACAGGACCTCGGGGAAGCCCATCTCGACGCCGCGTTCCGCGACGATGGTCTGGCAGGCCAGCGCCAGTTCGAAGCCGCCGCCAAGCGCGTCGCCTTCGACCAGGGCGATGGTGTGCGCATTGGGATGCAGGCGGGTGTGCAGCAGGTGGATGCTGTCCACGCACTCGGTGGCGTATCGCATCAGGCCGTCGCGGTCACGGTCGCGGATCAGGCGGGTGAAGAGGTCCAGGTCGCCGCCAAGGTTGAATACGTGGGCGTCCGAGCCGAGCACGATGTGCGACAGGGCCGGCGCCGGGCCTTCGGCCGCGGCCGACGCGGCCTCGCAGCCATCGATCGCCTCGCGGGCGAACAGGCGCAGCTCGCGGAGCAGCCGCGGCGAGAAGCAGGGCCGGTAGGAGGCGTCCCTGAACGCCTGCCGGGCATGCATGTGGCACCAGTGGGTGTCGTTGGACGGATCGTGGGTGATGCGGATGGTTGCCAGGTCCGTGGCGGTGTTGCCGTGCAGCAGTTCGACGTTCATGTGGAGGTCCCCTGACGAGCAGGACGCCTCCGGCCGGGCCCGCCGGCGGAGTCCTGGAAAGTTGATGAATGCCCGTTGGGGGCCATCTATGCGCCGTTTTGACCGCTTCGGCAAGCAGGACGGGCGCCCGGGGGACGCGGAACGTCACAAAAACGGTAAAACTGTGAATTGGGTCACATATTCAGCCGCTGGCTTCGTCCCGCAGCTCGCGGCGCAGGATCTTGCCCACATTGGTCTTGGGCAGCTCGTCACGGAACTCGATGTAGCGGGGCTGCTTGTAGCCGGTGAGTTCGGCCCGGGCATGCGCCTTCACCTGCTCGGCGGTCAGCGAGGGGTCCTTCTTGACGATCACCAGCTTGACCGCCTCTCCCGACTTCTCGTCCGGGACCCCCACCGCGGCCACTTCGAGCACGCCGGGCATCATCGCGATCACGTCCTCGATCTCGTTGGGGTACACGTTGAAGCCCGAGACCAGGATCATGTCCTTCTTGCGGTCGACGATGTAGAAGAAACCGCCTTCGTCCATGCGCGCCATGTCGCCGGTATGCAGCCAGCCATCGGAGTCGATGGCGGCGGCCGTGTCCTCGGGCCGGTTCCAGTACCCGCGCATCACCTGCGGGCCCTTGATGCACAGTTCGCCCACTTCGCCCACGGGGAGCATGTTGCCGGCCTCGTCCTTGATGCATGCGTCCGTGGAAGGCACGGGCAGGCCGATCGATCCGTTGTACTCGGCGAGGTCCATCGGGTTGATGCACGCCGCCGGCGCGGTCTCGGTCAGGCCGTAGGCTTCGACCAGGGTCACCCCGGTCACCTTCTTCCAGCGCTCGGCCACCGAGCGCTGCACGGCCATGCCGCCACCGAGGGTGAGCCGCAGCTGCGAAAAATCCACGTCCTCGAAGCCGCGGGTATTGAGAAGCCCGTTGAACAGCGTGTTGACGCCGGTAATGGCGGTGAACGGCTCGCGCTTGAGCTCCTTCACGAATCCGGGCATGTCGCGCGGATTGGTGATGAGGATGTTCTTGGCGCCGAACTTGGTGAAGACCAGGCCGTTCGCCGTCAGCGCGAAGATGTGGTACAGCGGCAGCGCGGTGACGATGACTTCCCGTCCCGGCTTGGCCTGCTTGCTGACCCAGGCCGAGGCCTGTTGCATGTTGGCCACCAGGTTGCGGTGGGTCAGCATCGCGCCCTTGGCGACGCCCGTGGTGCCGCCGGTGTACTGCAGGAACGCGATGTCCTCGCGGTCGATCTCCACGGCGGGCGCCGGGTGCCGCGCACCGGCGGCCAGCGCGTCACGGAAGCGGATCGCGCCGGGGATGGCGTAGTCGGGCACCATCTTCTTCAGGTGCCGGACCACGAAGTTGACGATCGCGCCCTTGGGGAAGCCCAGCATGTCGCCCAGGCCGGTGGTGATCACCTTCTCGACGCTGCTGTCCGCGAGCACCTTCTCGACCACGTGGCCGAAGTTGTCCATCACCAGGATCACGCGGGCGCCGGAATCGACCAGCTGGTGCCGCAGTTCGCGCGGCGTGTACATCGGGTTGGTGTTGACCACCACGAGGCCCGCGCGCAGCACGCCGAAGGTGGCGATCGGGTACTGCAGGCAGTTGGGCATCATGATCGCGACGCGATCGCCCTTCTTCAGCCGCAGTTCGCCGAGGAGGTAGGCGGCGAAGCGGTTGCTGAGCTCGTCGAGCTCGCCGTAGGTGATCGAGACGCCCATGTTCGAGAACGCGGGCTGGTCACGGTACTTGTCGATCGCTTCCTGCAGGAGCGCGGGGATCGAGGGGTACTCGTCGGCGTCGATCTCGGCGGGGATTCCCTCCGGATAGTTCGCCAGCCACGGCCGTTCGATGCTGCTCATTCAAGTCCCCCAGGGCGGTTGTGGGCCACGAACCGTGCCGTGGCGTATCTTCCGGATTGGATCACAGGGGTCGCGTGGGCGGCAAGGCGCGGAGCCGGCGCCGCGCGCGGCGAAGAAGGAAGGAGTCGAGGATGGAGTGGCACCACGATCGCGCGCAAGGGCGCATCGGCGCGGGCGGACGGCTGCTGCTCCTGGCGATGCTGGGGTGCAGCATGGCGGTCGCCTGCGGGCGCCCGGTGCCGGAGGCGGCGCTGCGGAAGGCCCTGGACTCGCTGCAGGAAGCGGTGGAGTCGCGCGACGCCGGCGCGGTCGCCGGCCACCTGGCCGATGACTTCATCGGCCCGGACGGCCTCGACCGCGACGGCGCGCGGCGGCTCGCGGCCATGCACTTCCTGCGCCATCGCGACGTCGGCGTGGTCGCGGGACCCTACGGAATCGAGCTGGGCGACGGGCATGCCCGCGTGCGGTTCACCGCAGTGCTCTCCGGAGGAAGCGGCGGCGCGCTCCCCGACGCCGCACGGGCGTGGCGCGTCGAGAGCGGCTGGCGGGAGGCCGGGGGCGAATGGCGCATGGTCAGCCTGGAGTGGACCGCGGCCCACTGCGCGCGCAGCCCCTGCTCAGAGTTCGTCGAGGCGGTCGCCGACCCAGCGGAAGCGATGGGTCACGTCGCGCGACGGGCAGCAGCGCGGGTCGTCCGGCCCCGGCATCTTGCTGGCCACGCGGATCTCGCCGCCGGCCACCTCGAGCCCTTCGACGATCCCCAGCGGGACCCCGGAATCGGCGGCGAGCACGTGCCCGCCGCCGCGGTCGGTGAACACGGCCAGTCCGGTCTGGTGGAAGGTCGGGCCGTAGCCCACGTAGAGCAGGACCAGCTCCTGGCGCCCGTCGCCGTCGAGGTCGCCGCTGGCACTGTGCGCGATCTCGTGCTCGAGGCCGTTGCCCCCGGCGTCGAGGCGGGCCACGTGGGCCGCGCCCAGGCGCTCGATGGTCGCTTCGTCGGGTGGCGCGGAGGCGGACGGCCCGGCGACGGCCAGGGCGAGGGAGGCGGCGAGGAGGGTACGGGCGGATCGCGGCATGGCGGGACTCCGGTCGGGGACGCCGCCAGTGTCAACGGCGATCCCTTCCCGGGCCGGCCAGGGGCCGGCCGCCCGCCTGCCCGGGCCTTCAGTCCTTGCGGCCGGCCAGCTGGCGGAGGACGTAGTGCAGCAGGCCGCCGTTGCGGAAGTACTCGACCTCCTTGGGGGTGAGCAGCATCACTTCGGCCTCGAACGACCTGCTGCCGCCGTCGGCCCGGGTCGCGGTGACCGTCGCGCGCCTGGCCGCACCGTCCTGCAGGCCGGTGATGGCATAGGTCTCGGTGCCGTCCAGGCCAAGGGAGTCGGCGTCCTCGCCCTCGAGGAACTGCAGCGGCAGCACGCCCATGCCCACCAGGTTGGAGCGGTGGATGCGCTCGAAGCTCTTCGCGATCACCGCCTTCACGCCGAGCAGGTTGGTGCCCTTCGCGGCCCAGTCGCGCGAGGAGCCGGTGCCGTACTCGGCGCCGGCGATCACCACCAGCGGCGTGCCGTCGGCCTTGTACTTCATCGCGGCGTCGTAGATCGACATCTTCTCCGGCGGGTTGCTGCCGAAGTACAGGGTGTTGCCGCCTTCCTCGCCTCCGAAGAACCGGTTCTTGATGCGGATGTTGGCGAATGTGCCGCGGACCATCACGTCGTCGTTGCCGCGGCGCGAGCCATAGCTGTTGAAGTCCGCCGGCTGCACGCCGCGCGACTGCAGGAACAGGCCCGCCGGCGAGTCCTTCTTGATCGACCCGGCCGGGGAGATGTGGTCGGTGGTGATCGAGTCGCCGAACAGGCCCAGCACGCGCGCGCCGTGGATGTCCTCGATCGCGCCCACCTCCATGGTCATGCCGTCGAAGTAGGGCGGGTTCTTGATGTAGGTGGACGCTTCGTCCCAGGGATAGAGTTCGCTCTCCGGCGAAGCCATCGCGTTCCAGCGCGCGTCGCCCTTGAACACGTCGGCGTAGTTCTGCGCGAACAGCTCCGGCCCGACGGTCGCGGCGATCAGGTCGCCGATCTCCTTGTTGGTCGGCCAGATGTCGCGCAGGTACACGTCGTTGCCGTCCCGGTCCTTGCCCAGCGGTTCGCTGGTCAGGTCGATGTCGACCGTGCCGGCGATGGCGTAGGCGACCACCAGGGGCGGCGAGGCGAGGTAGTTCATCTTCACCTCGGCGTGGATGCGGCCCTCGAAGTTGCGGTTGCCCGAGAGCACCGAGGCCACGGCCAGGTCGTTCTCGGCGATGCCCTTCGCCACCGCCTCCAGCAGCGGGCCGGAGTTGCCGATGCAGGTGGTGCAGCCATAGCCGACGACGTAGAAGCCGAGCTTCTCGAGGTCGTCCATCAGTCCCGCCTTCTTCAGGTAGTCGGTGACCACCAGCGAACCCGGGGCGAGCGAGGTCTTCACCGACGGCGCGGCCTCGAGTCCCTTCGCCACCGCGTTGCGCGCCAGCAGGCCGGCACCCAGCATCACCGCCGGATTGGACGTGTTGGTGCAGGAGGTGATCGCGGCGATCACCACCGAACCGTCCTGGATCCGGTGCTGGCAGTCGTCCAGGCAGATCGTCGAGACCGGCTTGGCGGCGAGGCGGTCGGCCTGCAGCTGGTCGCCGCCTTCCTTTTCGAAGCGGTTGACCTGCCAGTCGCGCGACCGGTCGCGCTGGGCGGTCAGCGGGCCGACGTTCTCGTGGAAGTTGCGCTTCATGTCGCCGAGCAGGACGCGGTCCTGCGGGCGCTTGGGGCCGGCCAGCGACGGCTGCACCGTGCCCATGTCGAGCTCGACCACCGAGGAGTAGCTGGCCTCGGCCTGGCCCGGCTCGTGCCACATGCCCTGGGCCCGTGCGTAGGCCTCAACCAGGGCGATCTGCTCCTCGCTGCGGCCGGACAGCCGCAGGTAGCGCAGCGCCTCGGCGTCGATCGGGAAGATGCCGCAGGTCGCGCCGTATTCGGGCGACATGTTGCCGATGGTGGCGCGGTCGGCCAGGGGAAGGTGCTGCAGGCCGTCGCCGAAGAACTCGACGAACTTCCCGACCACGCCGTGCTTGCGCAGCATCTGCGTGACGGTCAGCACCAGGTCGGTTGCGGTCGCTCCCTCCGGGAGCCTGCCCGTGAGCTTGAAGCCGACCACCTGCGGGATCAGCATCGAGCTTGGCTGGCCGAGCATGGCCGCCTCGGCCTCGATGCCGCCGACGCCCCAGCCCAGCACGCCGATGCCGTTGATCATCGTGGTGTGGCTGTCGGTGCCGAACACGGTGTCCGGGAAGGCCCACGTCTCGCCGTCGACCTCGCGCTCCATCACCACGCGGGCGAGGTGCTCCAGGTTCACCTGGTGGACGATGCCGGTGTTGGGCGGGACCACCTTGAAGTCCCGGAAGGCGTTCTGGCCCCAGCGCAGGAAGCCGTAGCGCTCCTTGTTGCGCTCGAACTCGATCCTGCCGTTGAGGTCCAGCGCGTCCGGGCGGCCGAACACGTCGACCTGGACCGAGTGGTCGATCACCAGCTCGGACGGGATCTGCGGATTGATCTGCTCCGGCCGCCCGCCCAGCCGCGCGACCGCGTCGCGCATCGCCGCCAGGTCCACCACGCAGGGCACGCCGGTGAAGTCCTGCAGCACCACGCGCGCGGGCATGAAGGCGATCTCGGTGTCGGGCTCCGCCTCCGGGTCCCACTTCGCCACCGCCTCGATGTGCTCCTTGCCGACGGTGACGCCGTCGTCCTCGTGCCGGAGCAGGTTCTCCAGCAGGATCTTCATGGAGTAGGGCAGGTGCGCCAGGTCGAAGCGCTGGCCGAGCCTGGCCAGGCTGGCGTAGGTGTAGGACTTGCCGTTGACCTCGAGGCGGTCGCGGGTGGAGAAGGAATCGGCCATGGCTGGGCGCCCTGTTCAGATGGCGTGGCGGGCGTGGCAGACCGCCAGTGTACGGATGAATGCGGTACCGCACCGGCAGTATGCGGGCGCCGGTATGCATTTGAAAGTATGTATAATGTGCGCATACCGTTTCAGCCGTGCCCGCCGGGCAGGAGGTCCCATGGAAGCCACCGTCGCCGAGCGCGGCCAGATCACGCTGCCCAAGGCGGTGCGTGACGCCCTGGGGCTGACCAAGGGGACCCTGCTCAAGGTCGAGCTGGAGGGCGGCCGCATCATCCTGCGCAAGAACGTCGACGACGCGATTTCCCGGGCCCGCGGCCGATTCAGGCTGCCCGAGGGCGTCAGCACCGACGACGTCATGCGGGAGCTCCGCGGCCGCGCGCCGGGCGACCCCGTCGATCCCTGACCAGCGCCGATGATCGCGATCGACACCTCCGTCCTGATCGACCTGCTGGGCGACGACGCGGCGATGGCCGATGCCGCCGAGCAGTGCGTGCGCGACGCGCTGGCCCAAGGCCCCGTGGTGCTGTGCGACGTGGTCGTCAGCGAGATCACCGCCGGGCTCGGTCACGGCACCGACATCATGGACGTGGTCGAGGAAATGGGCATGCGCTACCTGCCGGTAGAGCGGCGCTCGGCGATCCGCGCCGGCGAGATGCAGCGGCGCTTCAGCCAGCGGCGCCGCGCCGCGGGCCAGGGAGGGCAGGCATCGCCGCGCACGGTGCCGGACTTCATCGTCGGCGCCCACGCGCTGATGCAGTGCGCCGCCCTGATCACCCGCGACGCCAGTTTTTTCCGCGACTACTTCAAGGGCCTGAAGATCATCGTTCCCAGGGCCAATTGAGCAGCAGCGCGCTTCACATCCACCGCCAGACACTCCCGGAGTACACCCCCCCATGCTGGAAGCCTATCGCCACCACGTGGCCGAGCGCGCCGCGCTCGGCATCCCGCCGCTGCCGCTGACCGCGCAGCAGACCGCCGACGTCATCGAACTCCTGAAGGACCCGCCGGCGGGCGAGGAGCAGTACCTGCTGGAGCTGCTGGCCCACCGCGTGCCCGCGGGCGTGGACGATGCCGCCAAGGTCAAGGCCAGCTACCTGGCTGCGATCGCCTTCGGCAGCGAGGTGAACGCGCTGGTGTCCCGCGAGCGCGCCACGCAGCTGCTGGGCACCATGCTGGGCGGCTACAACGTCGCCCCGCTGGTCGAGCTCCTGGACGACGCGACGCTGGGGCCCGTGGCCGCGGACGCACTCAAGCACACCCTCCTGGTGTTCGACGCGTTCCACGACGTGGAGGAAAAGGCGAAGGCGGGCAACGCAAATGCGAAGGCCGTGCTGCAGGGCTGGGCCGACGCCGAGTGGTTCACCTCGAAGCCGGAAGTGCCGGAGTCGCTGACCATCACCGTGTTCAAGGTGCCCGGCGAGACCAACACCGACGACCTGTCGCCGGCGCCGGACGCGACCACGCGCCCCGACATCCCCATGCACGCGCTGGCGATGCTGAAGAACCGGCGCCCCGACGCGCCCTTCGTTCCCGAAGAGGACGGCAAGCGCGGCCCGATCGGCGAGATCCTGAAGCTGAAGGAAAAGGGCCACCTGGTCGCCTACGTCGGCGACGTGGTGGGCACCGGTTCCAGCCGCAAGTCGGCCACCAACAGCGTGCTGTGGTGGACCGGCGACGACATCCCCTACATCCCGAACAAGCGCGCCGGCGGCGTCTGCCTGGGCGGCAAGATCGCCCCGATCTTCTACAACACCATGGAGGACGCCGGCGCGCTGCCGATCGAGCTCGACGTGTCGAGGATGGAGCACGGCGACGTGGTCGAGCTGCGCCCCTACGAGGGCAAGGCGCTCAAGGGCGGTGAAGTGATCGCCGACTTCGAGGTCAAGTCGGAGGTGCTGTTCGACGAGGTGCGCGCCGGCGGCCGCATCCCGCTGATCATCGGCCGCGGCCTGACCGCCAGGGCGCGCGAATCGCTGGGCCTGCCGGCCACCGACCTGTTCCGGCAGCCGGCGGCGCCCGCCGACACCGGCCGTGGCTTCACCCTGGCGCAGAAGATGGTCGGCCGCGCCTGCGGCCTGCCCGAGGGCCAGGGCGTTCGCCCGGGCACCTACTGCGAGCCGAAGATGACCACCGTGGGTTCGCAGGACACCACCGGCCCGATGACCCGCGACGAGCTGAAGGACCTTGCCTGCCTGGGCTTCAGCGCCGACCTGGTGATGCAGTCGTTCTGCCACACGGCCGCCTACCCGAAGCCGGTGGACGTGAAGACCCACCACACCCTGCCGGAGTTCATCTCCACCCGCGGCGGCGTCTCGCTGCGCCCGGGCGACGGCATCATCCACAGCTGGCTCAACCGCATGCTGCTGCCCGACACCGTCGGCACCGGCGGCGACAGCCACACGCGCTTCCCGATCGGCATCTCGTTCCCGGCCGGCTCGGGCCTGGTCGCCTTCGCGGCCGCCACCGGCGTCATGCCGCTGGACATGCCGGAATCGGTGCTGGTGCGCTTCAAGGGCAAGCTGCAGCCGGGCGTGACCCTGCGCGACCTGGTGCACGCGATCCCGCTGTACGCGATCCGCCAGGGGCTGCTGACGGTCGCCAAGCAGGGCAAGAAGAACATCTTCTCCGGCCGCATCCTCGAGATCGAGGGATTGCCCGACCTCAAGATCGAGCAGGCCTTCGAGCTGGCCGACGCGTCGGCCGAGCGCTCCGCCGCCGGCTGCACCGTGCGCCTGGACAAGGAGCCGATCATCGAATACCTCACCAGCAACATCACGCTGCTGAAGTGGATGATCGCCGAGGGCTACAAGGACGCGCGCACCCTGCAGCGGCGCATCGACAAGATGGAGCAGTGGCTGGAGAACCCGCAGCTGCTCGAGCCCGACGCCGACGCCGAGTACGCGGCGGTGATCGAGCTCGACCTCGACGGGATCGTCGAGCCGATCGTGTGCTGCCCGAACGATCCGGACGATGCGAAGACCCTGTCCGACGTGGCCGGCGACACCATCGACGAGGTGTTCATCGGTTCGTGCATGACCAACATCGGCCATTTCCGCGCCGCCGCGAAGCTGCTGGAAGGCAAGCGCGACATCCCCACGCGCCTGTGGGTCGCGCCCCCGACCAGGATGGACGCCGCCGAGCTGACCAAGGAAGGCCACTACGGAACCTTCGGCACCGCCGGCGCGCGCATGGAGATGCCGGGCTGTTCGCTGTGCATGGGCAACCAGGCCCAGGTCCGCGAGGGCGCGACGGTCATGTCGACCTCGACCCGCAACTTCCCCAACCGCCTGGGCCGCGGCGCAAACGTCTACCTCGGCTCGGCGGAGCTCGCCGCGATCTGCTCGCGCCTGGGCCGCATCCCCACCCGCGAGGAGTACCTGGCGGACGTCGGCGTGATCAACGACAAGGGCGAAGAGATCTACCGCTACATGAACTTCGACCAGATCGAGGAGTACCGCGAGGTGGCGGAGAGTGTCAGCGCGTAAGCGACCGACAGGGAGCCGGCCCAACCCGGCTTCCTGACATGCTCAGAATCAAAGCCCGGCCTGTGCCGGGCTTTGTCGTTATCGGGGCAGCAACGTGCGCATCCCAGGTGGTATTCCTGACATCCGCCCGTGCTTCATTCCGTCACCTGCTTCGGTATGAATACCCTCACCGACACCAGCGCCATCAATGCCATCAGCGCAGTAAACGTCAGGCCCACCATGCCGGCTTCGCGTACGGCCAGATTGTCCTGGCGGCCGCTGAATTCGAGCACGGCGCCGACGGCGTTACTGCCGGCAGCGGCAACAGCGGTGAAGATCGCGGAGGAGATCGCCACGCCGAAATCGGCGCCGAGCGAGGATGCCATCTTGTAGATGCCCGAACCGGCACCGGCCTGGGTGTCGGGCAGGCTGCCCAATGCCGCATCGGTCGCTGGCGTGGCATAGAACGCCAGGCCCAGCCCGAACAACGAGTAGGCGAGCGCAGCCAGCATCGTGTACTGCCATTGCAGGGTAGGCGTGGCCATCAGCAGCAGGATCGCGGCCAGCACGATCAGGCAGCCCCACAGCATCGGGGTGCGCGGGCCGAAGCGTTGCAGCAGCTTTTCGCCGACCCGGATGAAGACGATGATGCAGGCCGCATAACCGATGGTCAGATACCCGGCCGCCGCCGCCGCCATTCCGCCCGCGCACTGCAGCACCCACAGCGATACCACCAGCGCGCCGGCGGTGCTGTTGATCAGGAAGTTGGATACCGTGGCGCCGGTAAAGATGCGGTTATGGAAAAGGCTGAAGTCCACCAGCGGGTCCGGAACCTTGAGTTCGGCATTGACGAACACGCCCAGGGCGATCAGGAACAGCGCCAGCAGCAGCCAGGTCAGCAGGCTGCTCCAGCCGATGCTGGCGCCTTGCGTCACCACGACCAGCAATGCCGCCAGACCCACCGCCAGCGAGATGATGCCGGCCCAGTCGGTCCTGCCGGGGCGCCCGGCTAGCGGCGCCGATTCGGGAATCTTTCGCACCAGCAGAAACGAGGCCAGCGAGACCAGTGCGCTGAGCACGAAAATGCCGCGCCAGCCCAGTGCGCTGGAAGCTACAAAGCCACCGAACAGCGCGCTCAGGCCCGAGCCGCCCCAGGTTCCGATGGCCCACATCGATATCGCGCGCTGCCGGGCCTTGCCCTGCCAATGGACTTTCAGCAGCGCCATCGTCGAAGGCATGATCGCGCCGGCCGCCAGCCCTTGCAGGATGCGCCCCAGCAGGATCATCGGCGTGGCCGCAT
>JAAZHF010000054.1 GCA_012510865.1 Gammaproteobacteria bacterium | reverse complement strand
GAGTTCCTGCGCGCCGTGGGCAACGCCCTGGAGGGCGGCGAGCCGCTGCTTTCGGAGGAAGAAGCCGCCGATCTGGCGCCCCGCCTGATGCAGCGCGTGGCCGTCCGCAGCGGCCAGCGGATCCCCGGGATGGCCCCGGGCAGCGAGCCGCCTCCGGTCGACGCCGGGAAGGTCGGCCTGCTGGTGGGTGCCGACATCGGCCGCTCGCTCGCGCCGATCAGGGGCGAGATCGACCTGGCGATGCTCGGCCGCGGCGTCGCCACCGTGCTCGATGGCAGCCAGCCGCTGCTGGGCGAAGCCGAGATCGCCTCGCTGCGCGAGGCCTTCGGCAAGCGCATGCAGGAGCAGATGCAGGCGCAGATGGAAGCGGCCGGCCGGGCCAACGCCGAGGCGGGCGCCGCCTTCCTCGCGTCCAACCGCGGCAACAAGGGCGTGGTGACCACCGCCTCCGGGCTGCAGTACATGGTGCTGCGCCAGGGGTCGGGCCCGCGCCCCACCGCGGCCTCCCGGGTCCGGGTGCACTACGAGGGCCGCCTGCTTGACGGAACGGTGTTCGACAGCTCCTATGAGCGCAACGACCCGGCCACCTTCGGCCTCGACCAGGTGATCGCGGGCTGGACCGAAGGCCTGCAGCTGATGCCCGTGGGCTCGAAGTACCGATTCTGGATCCCGTCCGAACTCGCCTACGGCCGCAGCGGTTCGCCCGGCGGCATCCCCCCGAACTCGACCCTCGTCTTCGATGTCGAACTCCTCCAGCTGCGCTGACCGCCGCTGTCCATCCCAAGCCCAGGATCCCAGATGAACAACGCCGTCCGCACCCTCGCGAGCAGCCTGCTCGCCGCTTCCCTCCTCGTCGCCCTCGGCGCGTGCAAGAAGATCGACCCCGACGCCGCGAAGCCGGCCGCGGAAGACACCGCCGGCACGCTCGACATCCCCGCGCTGCCGACCGCGCGCCAGCAGGCGGGCTATGCCATCGGCCTGCAGATCGGCGGATCGCTGCAGGAGGTCCGCGACGAGATCGAGTTCGACGCCCTGGTCAAGGCCATGCGCACCGCGATGGACGGCGGCGACCCGCTGATGGACGAGGCCCAGGCCCTGCAGGCCTTCGAGGCCTTCACCATCCGCATGCAGGAGAGGATGGCTTCCGGCAACCGCGAGGCCGGCGAGGCCTTCCTGGCCGCGAACGCCGGGAAGGAGGGGGTGCAGGTCACCGACTCCGGCCTGCAGTACAAGGTGCTCGAGCAGGGCGACGGCCCGAAGCCCGGCCCGGACAGCCGCGTCAGCGTCCACTACCGCGGCACGCTCGTCGATGGCACCGTCTTCGACAGCTCCTACGACCGCGGCCAGCCGGCCGTGTTCAACCTGACCAGCGTCGTGCCGGGCTGGCAGGAAGGCCTGCAGCTGATGCCCGTCGGGAGCAAGTACATGCTCTGGCTGCCGAGCGAGCTCGGCTATGGCGACATGGGGACGCCGGGCGGTCCGATCGCCCCGGGCAGCGCGCTGGTGTTCGAGGTGGAGCTGCTCGAGATCGTCGACGCCGGCGCCGCGGAGTAGCGGCGTGCGCGTCAGCATCTTCGGCACCGGCTACGTCGGGCTGGTCACCGGCACCTGCCTGGCGGAGGTGGGGCACGACGTGGTCTGCGTCGACGTCGATGCGGCCAAGGTCGAAGGGCTCCGCCGGGGCGTGATCCCGATCTACGAACCCGGCCTGGAGCCGATGGTCAAGGCCAACCATGCCGCGGGGCGCCTCAAGTTCACCACCGACGCCGCGGAAGCGGTCGCGCACGGCGAAGTGGTGTTCATCGCCGTGGGCACCCCGCCCGACGAGGACGGGAGCGCGGACCTGCAGTACGTGCTCGAGGTCGCGCGGACCATCGGCGCCCACCTCGAGCGCCCGGCGATCGTGGTCGACAAGTCGACGGTGCCGGTCGGCACCGCGGACCGCGTGCGCGCCGCGATCGCCGCGGCGCTGGAGGCGCGCGGCGCGGACATCGCCTTCGACGTGGTGTCCAACCCCGAGTTCCTGAAGGAGGGGGCGGCGGTCGAGGACTGCATGCGCCCCGACCGCATCGTGCTCGGGGTCGACAGCGCGCACGCGGCGGAGCGTCTCAGGCGCCTGTATGCGCCGTTCAACCGCAACCACGACCGCTTCGTGGTCATGGACGTGCGTTCGGCGGAGCTGACCAAGTACGCGGCCAACGCCATGCTCGCGACCAAGATCAGCTTCATGAACGAGATCGCGAACATCGCCGAAAAGGTGGGGGCCGACGTGGAGATGGTGCGCAAGGGGATCGGCTCCGACCCGCGCATCGGCTGGCACTTCATCTACCCGGGCGCCGGCTACGGCGGCTCGTGCTTCCCGAAGGACGTGCAGGCGCTGGCGCGGACGTCGCAGCAGCACGGCCACGAACCGCTGCTGCTGCAGGCGGTGGAAGCGGTGAACGAGCGCCAGAAGGAACACCTGCACCGGCTGGTGCGGCGCCACTACGGCGACCAGTCGATCGCCGGCAAGACCTTCGCCGTCTGGGGCCTGGCGTTCAAGCCCGACACCGACGACATGCGCGAGGCGTCCAGCCGCCGCCTGCTGGCGCAGCTCTGGGAGTCGGGTGCGCGCGTGCGTGCCTTCGACCCGGAGGCGGCCGACGAGGCGCGGCGCATCTTCGGCG
>JAAZHF010000053.1 GCA_012510865.1 Gammaproteobacteria bacterium | reverse complement strand
GCGCTGCTGGCGGGACTCGGCAGCCTGGTGCATCCCGCGTTGGGCATCGCGCTGGCCGCGCCGGTCTACCTGGCGGTGCTGGTCGGCGTGTACGTGGTGATGTTCGGCGTGATGTATGCGATCTGGCGCGATGTCTGCGCGGCCCCGCCGGACGCCGGCGGCGGCCAGCACGAAGTCGCCGCCTGAGCTCAGCCCCAGAGGGCGCGGTCGAGCGCCGCCTGCATGGCGGCGCCGAGCGCCAGCGACGCCCAGGCCGTCGCGGCCAGGACCGCCACCGCCTGCAGCGCCAGCCAGGCCCGTGCCCAGGGCGGCGGCGCCGGTGGCACGCCGTCGTCGAGCAGCACGCGGGTGCCGCTGATGCGGTCGTGCAGCGCGGCGTGTTCCGGGCCGACGGCGGCAAGCAGATGGCCGAGGTTGAGGCTCAGCCAGGACAGCGACCCGCCGAGGAAGCGCAGCAGCAGCCGTCCCGTGCCGGCCGGCTTGCCCGCGGCATCGGCGACGCGCAGGCCCAGGGCCCGCTTGCCAGGCGTGGCGCGCAGCGGCGAGCGCTCGAAGCCGACGCACCAGGCCAGGAACAGGAGCAGGAAGCACGCGGCCGGCGGGCCGGCGAAGTGCACCAGCGCCGACTGCATCGCGCGCGACGCCTCGCGCAGCGCCGGATCCCGCAGCGCCGCCCGTGCGAGGCCGGCGAGCAGGTCCGGCCCCGGCGCGCCGCCGGTGTCGGCGGCGGCCGCAAGCGTCGTCGCCATGGCCTGGGCCGCGGCGGTTGCCAGGACCTCCCAGGCCTCGGCGACGGCGGTACCCGCGAGGCGAAGGTGGCGCCATGCCAGCGCCAGGACGGGGAGCGCCACGAGCGCGGCGTCGAGCGACCACGCCGCGCAGCGCCGCGCGAAGCCCGCCGGCCGCATCAGGCGCCGCCGCTGCCGCCGTCCGCGTCCCCGCGCCTCGCCAGCACGCGCGCGGCGACGATCCCCGCTTCGTAGAGCAGGCACATCGGGATCGCCAGCATCAGCTGGGAAATGACGTCGGGCGGGGTGATCACCGCGGCGAGGATGAAGATCCCCACGATCGCGTAGCCGCGCGCC
The DNA here is from genome assembly GCA_012510865.1 of Gammaproteobacteria bacterium. Classification (GTDB taxonomy): domain Bacteria; phylum Pseudomonadota; class Gammaproteobacteria; order Xanthomonadales; family Xanthomonadaceae; genus Luteimonas. The sequence goes on along the minus strand of JAAZHF010000053.1, from coordinate 733 downwards.
TCCTTCAGCTGCGCCGGCGTCACCCAGCCGAGCAGGACCAGGATCACGAGCGCCACCGGCAGTTCGAAGCTGATGCCGAAGGCGAGGAAGATCACCAGCACGAAGTCCAGGTAGGCGTTGATGTCGGTCATCATCGCCACGCCCTCGGGCGTGACCATGGTCAGGAACCGGAACACCGAAGGCAGCACGATGTAGAAGGCGAAGGCGCAGCCGGCGTAGAACAGGGCCAGCGAACTCGCCAGCAGCGGCAGCGCCAGCCGCTTCTCGCGGCGGTACAGGCCGGGAGCGACGAAGGCCCAGGCCTGGTAGAGCAGCCAGGGCATGCTCACCACCAGCGCGGCGAAGAAGGCGAGCTTGAGCGGGGCGAAGAACGGCGATGCGACTTCGACCGCGATCAGGTGCGCGCCCGCGGGCAGCTTCTCGACCAGCGGCCGCGACAGCCAGGCATAGAGGCGGTTCGCGAAGGGCAGGAAGGCGACCAGCACCAGGCCCAGGCCGACGATGCCGCGCAGGATGCGGCTGCGCAGCTCGAGCAGGTGGTCGAACAGGTGGCCCTCGCCCTCGGCGCCGGTCATCGCGGCCCACCGTCGCGGGGACCGGGTCCGGGTCCGGGTCCGGGGGGCGCGGCGGGCGCGTCTTCGCCGTCGCCGCCGTCGCCGCCATCCGCGGACGGCGCGCCGGCGACGATGTCGTCGCGCAGGGCAGTGACGCCTTCGCGCGCGCGTTCCGCGGC
>JAAZHF010000052.1 GCA_012510865.1 Gammaproteobacteria bacterium | reverse complement strand
GCGCCGCGGGGATTGACGCGGGTGCTGGTCGATTCGCACTGCCACCTGGATGCGCTCGAGTTCGCGCGCGATCGCGCCGCGGTCGTGGCCCGCGCGCGGGCCGCCGGTGTCGCCATGCAGGTGCTGCCGGCCACGCACGCGGCGGCCTGGCCGGCGCTGCGGGAGGCGGCGTCGCTGGACCCCGGCCTGCATCCGGCCTACGGCCTGCACCCGACCTTCCTCGCGCACCACGAAGAGGCCCATGTCGGCCAGCTGCGGGAGTGGATCGAGCGCGAGCGCCCGGTGGCCGTCGGCGAGTGCGGGCTCGACCATTTCGTCGACGGCCTCGATCCCGGGGCCCAGTCCCGCGTCTTCGAAGCGCAGCTGCGCGTTGCCCGCGACTTCGACCTGCCGCTGGTGGTCCACGCGCGGCGCGCGGTCGACCAGGTCACCGCCGCCATCCGCCGCATCGGCGGCCTGCGCGGCGTGGTGCACAGCTTCTCCGGCAGCCGGCAGCAGGCGGAGGCGCTGTGGGAGCTCGGCTTCCTGGTCGGGCTCGGCGGACCGGTGACCTACGAGCGCGCCAGCCGCCTGCGCAGGCTGGCGGCGGACATGCCGCTCGAGTTCCTGCTGCTGGAGACCGATGCGCCGGACCAGCCCGACTCGGGCATCCGCGGCCAGCCCAACGAACCGGCGCGGCTGCGCGTGGTGTGCGAGGCGATCGCGACCCTGCGCGGGGTCGACCCGGCCGAGGTGGCATCCGCGACCACCCGGAATGCGCAAAGGCTGTTCGGGCTGCCGCCCATCGCGGAGTGACGCGGGTCCCGGGGCGCGCTCGCGGCCGACCGGTTGCCGAAGCACGCTTTCGCGGGACGCGGTCCTAGGGTCGGCGTGCGGCCGTGTCCGCCTCGATCGGCGCGCGCCGGTTCCCGTCCGCGGCGACGCCCCTGCGCTTCGCCGCCAGCAGCATGTCCAGCGCCTTGCCGGCGGCGGCGAAGGCGAAGGCCCCGGTGACGTGGGTGGCCGCGCCCAGGCCGCTGCCGCAGTCGAGCTTGAACCCCTCCTCGCCGCCGGATGCGGGGCGCAGGCCGCAGACGCTGCCGTCGGCCTGCGGGTAGCGGACGTTCTCCAGCGAATACACCGCCGGCACCCCGAAGTAGCGCTTCGGGCCCTTCGGGAAGTTGAACTCGCCGCGCAGCTTCTTGCGCACCAGGGCCAGCATCGCGTCGTGCTCGGTCCGCGAGAGGTCGCGCACGCGCACCAGCGTCGGGTCGACGCGGCCGCCCGCGGAGCCCACCGCCACCAGCGGCAGCTTGCGACGCCGGCACCAGGCGATCATCTCGACCTTGCTGCGGAAGCTGTCGCAGGCATCGACCACGAGGTCGTCGCCGCGGTCGAGCAGCTCGCCGAGGTTGGACGGGGTGAGGAAGCTGGGCACCGCATGCACGGCCATCGCGGGGTTGATCGCCCGGCAGCGCTCGGCCATGGCCTCGACCTTGGCGCGGCCGTAGTGCCCGTCCAGCGCCGGCAGCTGGCGGTTGGTGTTGGACACGCACAGGTCGTCGGCGTCGACGAGGGTCAGGCTGCCGACCCCGCTGCGCGCCAGCGCCTCGGCGACCCAGGAGCCGACCCCGCCCAGGCCGATCACGGCGACGTGGCACGTGGCGAAGCGCTCGACCGCGCCGCGGCCGTAGAGTCGGTCGATGCCCGCGAAGCGCTGGTTCCAGCCGGTGTCCATGCGCGCATTTTAGCGGCACCGGCGAATACAATCGGTCCTTTCGACCCAAGGGAAGCCACGCAATGTCGACACCCAGGCCGCAAGCCACTCCGTCCGATCCGAACGCACCCCGCCAGCCGCGCCGGGCGCCGTCGGCCGCCAGCCGCTACCTGTTCGTCTTCCTGCTGGGCCTGGTGGTCGGGATCGTCGCGCTGGTCATGCTGATGCGCACCTTCGAGGGCCGCCGCACCTGGCAGGACAAGTATCCGACCGCGGCCATGCAGCTGATGTCGGCGCACGCCGCCCAGCTGCGGCAGAAGCTCGACGCCAACCGCTGCGGCGCCATCGACGCCCTGCCCCACCTCGAGGCCCTCCGCCTGCTCGGCAACGACCTCGACCCGGCCTTCCCCGGGCTTGCCGAAAACACCCGCTTCGCGCAGCACACCGCCGGCTTCCGCGCGACGCTGGACAGGGCACGCACGTCGCCGCCGATGGACTGCGCCGGCCTCAAGGCCACGCTCGACGACATCGGCAAGGACTGCAAGGCCTGCCACACCGACTTCCGCGGCTGAGCGCGGCGCCCGCCGGCGGCGCATGAACGCCGACTGCACGCCGCCGGCGCGGTTGACCACCTGTTCACGACATGGCGCCTAAGTTCGGGCCGGACTTCCCCATGCCGTGCAGGAGCCAGACCATGAAGATCCGCATCACGAGCGCCGCCGCGCTCATTGCCGCCACCGCGATGGTGGGCTGCGCCAGCACGTCGCCCGGCTACTCGGGCGGCGGCTGCGGCAGCGGCTACGGCAGCTCGCAGGGCGCCTATTGCGACACCTGCGGCGTGGTCACCCGGATCGACCAGCGCGCCCGCGGGAGCAGCGCCCCGAACGCAACCGGCGCGGTGATCGGCGGCATCGTCGGCGCGGTGGCCGCGCGCGAGATCGCCGAGCGCAATACCGACAGCGAGGGCCGCGCCAACACCGCCACCGTCGCCGGTGCGGTCGGCGGCGCGGTCGCCGGCAACGCCATCCAGAACCGCGTGCAGTCGCAGTCGACCTACGACGTGCACGTGCGCCTGGACAACGGTCGCACGACCGTCGTCTCGCAGAACGACCTCGGCGGCATCCGCGAGGGCTCGTACGTGCGCGTGGCCGACGGCCGCGCATGGCTGCGCTGACCCGCGGCGGACGCCTCTCTCCCTCCGTGACCTTGACGGCCCGCCCCGCGGGCCGTCCGTCTGTGGAAGACTCCCGCAATGGAACTGCAGACCGTCTGGTACGTGCTGGCCGCGGCGCTCGTGCTCGTCGGGCTCGCCGGCACCATCCTCCCCGCCCTGCCCGGCCTGCCGCTGGTGTTCGCCGGCATGGCGCTGGGCGCCTGGGCGGGCGGCTTCGCGTACGTCGGCATCCCGGTGCTCGTGGTCCTCGGGCTGCTGACCCTGCTGTCGCTGGTGGTCGACTTCTGGGCCACGGCCCTGGGCGCGCGCCGGGTCGGCGCCAGCCGCAAGGCGCTGGTCGGCGCGGTGCTCGGCACGATGGCGGGACTGTTCTTCGGGCTCCCCGGGCTGTTCGCCGGCCCCTTCGTCGGCGCGCTGGCGGGCGAACTGCTGCACGGCCGGGACGTGGCCCTGGCGACCCGGGTCGGCTTCGGCACCTGGCTCGGCATCGCCTTCGGCACGGTGCTGAAGCTCGGGCTCGCGTTCTCGATGGTCGGGCTGTTCGTGCTGGCCTGGATCCTGTAGCACCCGCGTCGCGCCGCGGCCCGCGGCCCGCCGCCCGCCGCGCCGGCTAGACTCTCCGCGATCCAGACCCCGGACCCGCCATGGCCCACCCGACGCCCCTGCTGATCCTGTCCGCCTGCGCCCTGCTGCCGCTGGCCGCGCACGCGCAGTCCGAAGAAGACGCCGTCACCCACGACCCGGCGGCCTGCGTGGCGATCGAGACGGCCGCCGACCGGCTGGCCTGCTACGACCGCGCGATGAAGCGGGCGGCGCCCACCCCCCGGGAGGCCGACGAGGCGGCCGCGCGCGCGCTCGACGAGGCCCGGGCCGGGCCGCCGCGGCGCGCCGACACCAGCAGCGACGTCTTCCCGCTCGACGACGACCCCCGCCGTGCCCTGGCCAATGCCGGCCGCGGCTCGCTGCTCGACAGCCGCTGGGAGCTGGCCCGGGATTCCAAGCTCGGCACGTTCAACATGCGCGGCTACAAGCCCGTCTACCTGCTGCCGGCCTTCTGGAGCGACCGCCCGAACGCCACCCCGACCTCGTCCAGCGACGGCACGCCGGTGCAGCTCCCGGGCGTCGACGACATCGAGGCCAAGTTCCGGATCAGCTTCAAGACCAAGGCCGCCGAGAACCTGTTCGGCGACAACGGCGACATCTGGCTCGGCTACACCCAGAGCTCGCGCTGGCAGGTCTACGACACCGACAACTCCAGCCCCTTCCGCGAGACCAACTACGAGCCCGAAGTCCTGCTGGTGTTCCGCAACAACTACAGCATCGGCGGCTGGAAGGGACGGATGGCCGCGGTCGGCATCAACCACCAGTCGAACGGACGCGGCGACCCGCTGTCGCGCAGCTGGAACCGGGTGATGTTCAACATCGGCCTGGACCGCGAGGACTGGGCCATCACCTTCCGGCCCTGGATCCGGATCTCCGACGGCAGCGACGACGACAACCCGGGCATCGAGGACTACATGGGCCGCGGCGACGTCACCCTGGTGCACACGCGCGGCAACCAGCTGTTCGCGCTGATGGCGCGCCACTCGCTGCGCGGGGGCGACCGCTCGCACGGCGCCCTGCAGTTCGACTGGGGCTTCCCGCTGTCGAACCGCCTGCACGGGCACCTGCAGCTGTTCAGCGGCTACGGCGAGACCATGCTCGACTATGACCACCGGGCCACCTACGTGGGCTTCGGGATCTCGGTTCTCGACTGGTTCTGAGCGCGGCAGGCTTCACGCCGCGCTGAATGCGGCTGGCCCACAGTGCGGCCTCCGGCGCAGCGACGCCGAGGACCCGATGAGCCGCCGAACCCGGAGCCGCAAGCGCATGGCGTGGACGATCGTGCTGACTGCCGCCATCACGGTGCTTGCCGTGGTGCTGGCGATGAACTTCACCACGCCCGAGAAGAAGATCGAGCGCAAGATCGCGCATCGCCACGCGGTCGCCGATCCGCAGCTCCGCCGCGAGATGGCGGTCCTGCTCGGTCCCGCGATCCTGCCCGGCAACCACGTCGTCGACTACCAGAACGGCGACGAGATCTTCCCGGCGATGCTCGACGCCATCCGCGCGGCGCGCGAGACCATCACCTTCGAGACCTACATCTACTGGTCGGGCGACATCGGCGGCGAGTTCGCCGACGCCCTGTCCGAACGCGCGAAGGCCGGCGTCGCCGTGCACCTGCTGGTGGACTGGGTCGGCAGCATCAAGATGGACGAGGAGATGCTGCAGCGGATGAAGGACGCCGGCGTCATGGTCGAGCGCTACCGGCCGCTGCACTGGTACAACCTGGGGCGCATGAACAACCGCACCCACCGCAAGCTGCTGGTGGTGGACGGGCGGGTCGGCTTCACCGGCGGCGTCGGCATCGCCGACCAGTGGACCGGGCACGCGCAGGACCCCGACCACTGGCGCGAGGTCCACTTCCGCATCGAGGGGCCGGTGGTGGCCCAGATGCAGTCGGCCTTCAACGACAACTGGATCAAGACCACCGGCACCCTGCTCAACGGCCCCGCGTATTTCCCGCCGCTGGAGCGGGCCGGCGACATGGACGCGCACATGTTCATCGCCTCGCCCGCCGGCGGCAGCGAGAGCATGCACCTGATGTACCTGACCGCGATCGCCGCCGCGGAGCACACGATCGACCTGGCCGCCTCGTACTTCGTCCCCGACGAGCTGATCATGAAGGCCCTGGTCGCCGCCCGCGAACGGGGGGTCCGGGTGCGGGTGCTTCTGCCCGGCGAGCACATCGACTCCGAAACCGTGCGGCTGTCGTCGAAGGCCAGCTGGGGAGCGCTCCTCGAGGCGGGCATCGAGATCCACGAGTACCAGCCGACGATGCTGCACGTGAAGCTGCTGATCGTGGACGGGGAGCTGGTGTCGCTGGGTTCCACCAACTTCGACATCCGCTCGTTCCGGCTCAACGACGAGGCCAGCCTCAACGTCTACGACCGGGCGTTCGCGGCGCGCATGACGGAGGTCTTCGAGGACGACCTCGGGCATGCGAAGCAGTACTCGCATGCGATGTGGGAGGGGCGGCCGCTGCGCGAGAAGCTCGCCGAGAAGTTCGTGCGGCCGCTCCGCTCCCAGCTGTAAGGACGATCGCTCCGCTCAAAGGTGCAAGGATGATCGCGGCTGTAGCCGCTCCCACAAGAGCGCACCTGTAGGAGCGGCTACAGCCGCGATGGCTTGAGCGCGGCTGTGGGAGCGGCTACAGCCGCGATGGCGTCGGCGTACCTGTAGGAGCGGCTACAGCCGCGATGGCCTAGGGCCGGGTCAGGCGGTCTCGACGACCTTGAGCGGAATCCCGCCGATCCGCGACTGCCACTCGCGCGGGCCGGTCTCGTGGACGGACACGCCCGTGGCGTCGACGGCCACGGTCACCGGCATGTCCTGCACCGTGAACTCGTAGATGGCCTCCATGCCGAGGTCCTCGAACGCCAGCACCCGCGCCGCCCTGATCGCCTTCGACACCAGGTAGGCCGAACCGCCCACCGCCATCAGGTAGGCCGCGCCGTGCCTGCGGATCGCCTCGATCGCCTCCGGGCCGCGCTCGGCCTTGCCGACCATGCCCAGCAGGCCCTGGGACAGGATGCGGTCGGTGAACTTGTCCATCCGCGTCGCCGTGGTCGGGCCCGCGGGGCCCACCACCTCGCCCGCGACCGGGTCGACCGGGCCCACGTAGTAGATGAAGCGGCCGGCGAGGTCGACCGGCAGCGGTTCGCCGCGGTCGAGCATCTCGACCATGCGCTTGTGCGCGGCGTCGCGCCCGGTGAGCAGGCGGCCGCTGAGCAGCAGGGTCTCGCCCGGCTGCCAGGACGCGACCTCCTCGCGGGTGACGGTGTCGAGGTCCACGCGGCGGCCCTTGGAGGCGTCCCAGGTGATCTCCGGCCAGTCCGCAAGCGACGGCGGATCCAGCATCACCGGGCCGCTGCCGTCGAGGGTGAAGTGCGCGTGCCGCGTGGCCGCGCAGTTGGGAATCATCGCCACCGGCAGGTTCGCCGCGTGCGTGGGGTAGTCCCTGATCTTGATGTCGAGGACGGTGGTCAGGCCGCCCAGGCCCTGCGCGCCGCTGCCCAGCGCGTTGACCCCGTCGAAGATCTCCAGCCGCATTTCCTCGAGCCGGTTGGACGGGCCGCGGGCCTTGAGGTCGACGATGTCGATCGGCTCCATCAGCGCTTCCTTGGCCAGCAGCATGGCCTTCTCGGCGGTGCCGCCGATGCCGATGCCGAGCATGCCCGGCGGGCACCAGCCGGCGCCCATGGTCGGCACCGTCTTCAGCACCCAGTCGACGATCGAGTCGGACGGGTTGAGCATGGCGAACTTCGACTTCGCCTCCGAGCCGCCGCCCTTGGCGGCCACGATCACGTCGACCTTGCCGCCCGGGACCACCTTGACGTTGACGATGGCCGGGGTGTTGTCGCCGGTGTTGCGGCGCTTGCCCGCCGGGTCGGCCAGCACGCTGGCGCGCAGCTTGTTGTCCGGCAGGTTGTAGGCGCGGCGCACGCCCTCGTTGACCATGTCCTCGACGCCCATGGTGGCGTCGGTCCAGCGCACCTCCATGCCGATCTCGAGGAACACGGTCACGATGCCGGTGTCCTGGCAGATCGGGCGGTGGCCCTCGGCGCACATGCGCGAGTTGATCAGGATCTGCGCCATCGC
>JAAZHF010000051.1 GCA_012510865.1 Gammaproteobacteria bacterium | reverse complement strand
CCCCCGAGCCGCCCTCGTCCACCCCCAGCGCATTGCGCATCATGGTGATCGGCGCCATCGGCGTCTCGACCGGCTCGGCGGTGTACATGCAGCCGACGACGCCCCAGTCGGCGTCGATGCGCGTGCCTTCCTTCGCCAGCTGCCCGCGGTCGTAGAGGATCGCGATGAGGTAGTTCGCCACCGGCGGCTCGAGGCCTTCGAACCAGCGCACCAGCACCGGCAGTTCGTCGCGGGTGCGCGCCTCGTAGTCCGAGCGCAGCAGGTGCCGGTTGGCGGCGGTGATCGGGACCGCGAGGCAGCGGGTCGAGGTCCAGTTGCGATGCACGTGCAGCTTGCAGAACGGCGCGTAGCCGTCGAGCACGGCCAAGGGCGGGACCTCGTTGAGGTGGCGCTCGAAGCCTTCGGGACCGCAGTCCTGGATGGTGTTGCGGCGAGGCTCGCGTGGGAACAGGCGCCCGCGCGCGAAATCGGTCAGGACGATGGACATGCCTGGATGCTACCCGAGCGCGGCGGCCGCCTGCGCAGCGCCCCCGCGGCGCAGCATGCGCCCGGCGCGCGCGACCGGTTCGCCGCCCGCGCGCGCGATTCGTCCGTTGACTAGCACCAGGTCGAATCCCTCGGCCATCGCGGTCGGGTCGACGTAGTCGGCGCGGGCGCGAACGCGCGCCGGGTCGAACAGCACCAGGTCGGCGCTCGCGCCGGCGCGCACGATGCCGCGTCCGCGCAGGCCGAGGATCGACGCCGGCAGCGTGGTCGCCTTGCGCACCGCTTCCTCCAGCGGCACCCGCGGAGTGCGCCCCGCGAACTCCTCGATCCACTTGGCGAACGTGCCCGCGCCGCGGGGATGGCTGCCGCCGGGCGAGCCGTCGGAAGCCACGGCCACGCGCGGGTCCAGAAGCAGCCGGTCCTGCAGCGCCGGATCCATCACGAAGTGCGCCGCCTGGCCGCCGCCGGGCCCGATGTCCAGCAGCACGTCGGGGAACGGGCGGCCCGCTTCATCGGCCACCTGGGCCAGCGTGCGCCCGGCGTGCGGACCGGTGCCGAACAGCAGCGCCTCCGGCCCCCCGCGCTTCCGCATCCGCTGGTCGAGCCACGCGCGCAGCTCGTCGCCGCGCGCGCGGCGCACCGCGGCGTAGTCGGCGGGCGGCAGCGCCCATTCGGGGAACAGGATCGCCACCCCGGTATAGCTGGCCGCGTAGGGATAGGCGTCGGCGGTGAGCGGGGGGCCCGACGGGCGCACCTCGCCGAGGAAGCGCAGCAGCGCCTCGGCCTCGCCTTCGCCCTTGCCGTACACCATCTTCAGGTGCGAGACGTGCGCGCGCGCCGGGCCGCTGGCCGCGACCAGCTCGCGGATCGAGTCGCGCACGTCGCCGGCGTCCTCGGAGCGCATGTGGCTCATGGCCACGCCGTCGTGGCGGGCGATCACCGGGCCGAGCCCGGCGAGCTCGCGCGTGCCCGCGTACCGCCCCGGCACGTACTCGAGCCCGGTCGACATGCCGAAGGCGCCTGCGTGCAGGTCGGCGTCGAGGATGTCCCGCATGCGCTGCAGCTGCGCGTCGGAGGGATCGCGCGTGCCGTCGTCGATGCCCGCGCGTCGCCGCAGCGCGCCGTGCCCGGACAGGGTGGCGACGTTGATGTCGGGAGCGGCGCCCGCGACCGCGTCCATCCACTTCGCCAGCGCGTCGGCGCCGGTGCCCTCGCCGGGAAGCGCCGGGCTGCCGCCGTCCTGGCCCAGCACCACCGTGGTCACGCCCATCGCCAGGAAGGGCGCATACGACTGCTCCAGCGGATTGCCGTGCGCGTGCAGGTCGATGAAACCGGGTGCAAGCACGCGGCCGCCGCCCTCGACCGTGCGCAGCCCGCGCGCCTCCGCCGCGGACACCGACCCGATGCGCTCGACCCGCCCGCCGCGGACCAGCACGTCGGCGGCGCGGGCCGGCGCGCCGGTGCCATCGACCACGCGCACGTCGCGGAACACCAGGCCTCCGGCCGCGGGCGCCGCGCCCGTCCCGCGCGCACCCGGTGGCAGCACCGCGCAGGCCGCGCCCGCGGCCATCGCCGCCAGCACCCCGCGCCGGGTCCACGACTGTCCCTGCATCGCCCGCCTCCGCCAGGAAAACAAGGCCGACACCTTAGCGAAGGCGGTCGCGGCTTGACAGCGCCCGGTCGCCGCGCAGGATGCAGGTCCACCGCAAGGAGATCGCCCATGCCCCGCGCCCTCGCCCTGCTGCTCGGCCTGCTGCTGTCGTCGGCCGGCCTCGCCGGACCCACACCGGCGCCGCCCGACTGGCTCGGGCGGATCGACACGCTGTACGACGCGCGGCTGCGCGTCGATGGCCTCGAGGACCGGCGCTTCCAGCCGGAGCACTGGTGGTCGATCGCGCTGCCCCTCGCCGCCGGCGAGCGCGGCTTCCAGGTCGAGGCGCTGGGCCGGAGCGCCGAGGGCCGACCCCTGCGCCACGTCGCCTGGGGCAGCGGCGAGACTGGCGTGCTGCTGTGGTCGCAGATGCACGGCGACGAGAGCACCGCGACCATGGCGCTGGCCGACCTGTTCCGCTTCCTGGGCGAGCATCCGGACGACCCGCTCGTCGATCGCCTGCGCAGGCAGGTGCGCCTGCACTTCATGCCGATCGTCAACCCGGACGGCGCCGCGCGCTTCCAGCGCCGCAACGCCCAGGGCATCGACATCAACCGCGACGCGCGCGCCCTGGCCACGCCCGAGGGCCGTGCGCTGCACGCGCTGCGCGAGCGACTGCGCCCCGCCTTCGGCTTCAACCTGCACGACCAGCAGGCCGGCTACCGCGTCGGCGACTCCGGGCGCGGCACGGCCGTCGCCCTGCTCGCCCCGGCCTTCAACGAAGCCCGCGAGGTCGACGCGCCGCGCGCCCGCGCCATCGGCGTGTCGGTGGCGATCCGCGCCGCGCTCGAGCCGTATATCGCCGGGCACATCGCGAAATGGGACGACACCTTCAACCCGCGCGCCTTCGGCGACCTGACCGCCGCCTCGGGCGTGGCCACGATCCTGGTCGAGTCCGGCGGCATCGAGGGCGACGCCGGCAAGCAGCGCCTGCGCAAGCTCAATTTCCTGGCCCTGGTGGCCGCGCTGGACGCGATCGCCACCGGCGCGCACGCGGACATGCCGCACGCGGCCTACGAGGAACTTCCGGAGAACGGCGCGGTGTGGCCCGACCTGCTGCTGCACGGAGGCACCCTGGTCCTGCCGGGCCAGCCGCCGGCGCGCGCGGACCTGCTGCTGCGCTTCGACGATCCGCTGTCCTGGCGCGGCGGACGGATCGCGGACGTCGGCGACCTGGCGGGCCGGGACGCGCGCCGCAGCATCGACCTCGGCGGCCTCTACGTCCTGCCCTGCGCACTGCCCGGAGAGGATGCCGCCGACGTGCAGCCCTTCGGGACCGGCGTCCCGGCCTGCCTGCGGATCGCGCGCGATCGCGAGGGCCGGGACCTTGCCTGGACCCTGGCCGGAGACCTGCCCTCCGCGCCGCCGGGGCGGCCTGCCGACTGAACCCGGGTCGCGGCCTCAGGCCTCGGCGCCGGTCGTCCCGGGCGTGTTGCCGGGGCGCGCCTGCCGGTCGTCCGTCGCGCCCCCGCCGCTGCCATTGCCCGCCTGCGCGGTCGCACCTTCGCGCAGGGCCGTGATCTCCTCGGCATGCGCCCGCAGCTCGGGAAGGAGCTCGGAAGCCACGTCGGCGCCGGGCCCCTTGCCCTTCGCCGCGCGTTCGTAGAGCCGGATGGCGCGCGCGTGCGCGTCGGCTTCGTGGCGCAGCCAGGCCTGGTCGTAGGCATCGCCCTGGTGCGCCTCGATGGCGTGCAGGGCGGCGCGCTGCGCGTCGTCGGGCACCGGCACTTCGGTGCCCGCCTCCTCCGACAGGCGCTTGTTGATGGTGCCGTGCGCGTGCTCCATGTGCTGCGCCAGGCGACGCACTCCGGTCGACGCGCCGCGCAGCTGCGCCGAGCGCGCGGACTCCACTTCCAGCGCGCCCTCGCGCAGCGCCTGCGCGAAGAAGTCCCCGCCGGCCCCGCGATCGGCATACGCCTTCCAGGCGGCGTAGCCGGCGCCGGCGACGACGGCGAGTTTGATGATCCTGCCCAGCATGTCGAGCCTCCTGTACGGTGCGGGGGACGCACAGCACACCAGCCGGCGGATGCCCGGGGCGTGAAGCCACGCCCCGGCGCGCATTCACCGGTCGCCGCGCCGGCCAGCATCGCCGCGCCCGGCAGGCACAGCAGGGCCGCGGCCCCTCCCCACAGCCACGGGTGGCAGCGTGCGCGCGCGTCGCGCGCGCGGTGGATTCCGGTCATGCCCATGATGCACCTCCTCCGTTGCGGACGCGCACATCCTGGCGCGCCTTCGCGGGGCGCCGATGGCGCGTCCGTGAGGCGACGGTGAAGCCGCGGGCCCTCAGCCGCGCAGCACCGGCTCCAGCAGGCGGAATTCGCCGGCGTCGGCGTCCATCTCCACGCGCCCGCCCACCGGCACGATGAACTGCCTGCGGATGTGCCCGATCATCGCACCGCGGTAGGCGGGGATGCCGAGCGGCCGGATGTGGTCGTCGAGGATCTGCTCCAGCGTCAGCGACCCGTAGCCCTCGCCCGGGCCGCAGTCCGTGCACTCGCCGAAGATGAAGCCAGCGATGCGGTCCAGCGCGCCCATGAGCTTCAGGGTGCCCAGCATCCTGTCGACCCGGTACGGCGCCTCGGACACGTCCTCCAGGAACAGGATCCTGCCGTCGAAGTCCGGCATGTAGGGCGAGCCGGCGAGCGCGGTGAGAACGGCCAGGTTGCCGCCCACCAGTTCGCCTCGCGCCCGCCCGCCGGTGATGGCCATGGTCCGGTTCCGCCGCTGCACCAGCTCGTCCCCGGCTTCGGCGACGTTGCGGTAGTGCATCAGCTCGCGCCCGAAGAACAGGCGCCGGAACTGGTCGGCGTTGAAGCTGTTCCAGCTGCCGGAACCGTTGGGACCGTGGAAGGTCACCAGCCCGGTCCGGGCCTGGATCGCGCAGTGCAGCGCGGTGATGTCGGAATAGCCCAGCAGCACCTTGGGGTTGGCGCGGATCACGTCGTAGTCGAGCAGCGGCAGCAGCCGCGCCGCGCCCGACCCGCCGCGCACGCACACCACCGCCCTGATCCCCGGGTCGGCGAACGCGGCGTTCAGGTCGTGCGCGCGGGCAGCGTCGACGCCGGCCAGGTGCCCGCGCCGGTCGCCGTAGTGCGCGCCCGGGCGCACGCGCAAGCCCAGCGCCTCCAGCACTTCGGCCGCGAGCATGAGGTCGAGCGAGTCGTCGACCGGCGACGAGGGGCTGACCAGGGCCACGGTGTCCCCCGGCTGCAGCGCCCGCGGAAGCAGCCGCCCGCCGGCCGCCGCCACGGCGGCGCCGGAACCCAGCAGCGGCGCGAGGCCAGCGAGGGCCGCGCCCGCGATGAAACCACGCCTGTCCATGTGTCTCCCCGGCAATCAGCTGCGGGAAAGACTAGCGCATGCGATCGGGCGGCCGCGGCCGACGTGCGATGGCGCGTTCCACCCGCGTGCGCGGCGCGCGGCGGCGCGGCGGATCCCGGCATGCGGGATCCGCCGGCCGGTGCATCAGAAGCGGACTTCCGCCCCCAGCATCAGGGTGTCGGCGCGGCTGATGCTGTAATGCAGGTCGCCGCCGTCCCAGTAGTAGTGATCGAAGTACACGTAGTTCGTGTACACCAGGCTCATGTTGAAGTGGCGGCTGAAGTCGACGCCCAGGCCGACGCCGAAGTAGCCGCCGTCGACGTCCATGCCGAAGTCGTCCTCGGCCGCCCAGTAGCCGCCGCGGACGAGGCCGTACACCGGGCTGCCGCTGCCGAAATTGAAGCGGGCGTTGGCACCGATGCTGCCGTAGTCGACCGCGGAGAAGTGCCAGCCATCCTCGGTGGTGCTGCCAAGCTTTCCGCCCGCCACCTCGATGCCGACAAGCGTGACCGCGCCCGCCTGCCAGCGGTACCCGGCGTTGACCGAGCGCGCGGTCTGCCGGACGCCGTCCCACACTTCGCCCTTGCCGCCCTGCACGCCGACGAAGAAGCCGCCGCGGCCCTCCTCCTCGCGGGTCGCCGGCGCAGGCCGGGCGTAGGCGGGAGCCTCCTGCTGCCCGTAGCTCGCGCTGGACTGCTGCTGCGGATCGGCGGCTTCAGGAATGCGCTTGGCCGGATCGAGCTCCTGCCGCGGCGGCGGCGTGACGGGCTTGGTCTGGGCGTATGCGCCCGCCGATGCCATGACTGCGAACACCGCGGCCATCGCGGCGGCGGAAGTGGACTTCTGCATGTATTTCCCCTGGTTATGTGTTCGCTCTCGTCGAGCGGCGCCACGCATCCGTGGTGGCGCCCGACCGGGGAAGCAACATGCGTGCCACGCGCTGCACCGCATCATGCGTGCGATCGATCACGTGCATCGGACGCACATCGGCAATGCAGTGACGCTTTCAGTCAGTCCGTCAGTGCCGGCCGACGCTCCGCGCGATCGCTCAGGGCAGCAGCGCGGTCCACTCCGCGGTCGCGAAGCGGTCGCGCGCAAGCGCCGTGGCGCGTCCGAGTTCGTCGGGATGCAGCACGTCGCGGACGAGCCCGCCGTGGCGGCGGCCGAAGGTCTCGACCATGTGCGCGATCACGTCGGCGCGGGGCAGCCCGGTCTGGCTGCGCAGCGGATCCACGCGCTTGCCGGCGCTCGTCGTGCCCTTGTCGGACAGCTTCTCGCGCCCGATGCGCAGCACGTCCAGCATCTTCGCGGCGTCGATGTCGTAGGCCATGGTGACGTGGTGCAGCACGGCGCCCCGTCGCTTCGTCTGCGCCGCGCCGGCGATCTTGCCGGCGGCGGAGGTGATGTCGTTCAGCGGCTGGTACCAGGCCTCGATGCCGAGGCCGGCCAGCGCCTCGATCACCCACTGGTCCATGTGCGCATAGGCCTCTTCGAAGGACATGCCCTCGACCAGCGAGAGCGGCGCCACGATCGAATAGGTGATGGTGTTGCCGGGCTCGATGAACATCGCGCCGCCGCCGCTGATCCTGCGCACGACCTCGATGCCGTGGCGGCGCGCGGCGTCCATGTCCACTTCGTTGCGCAGCGACTGGAAGCGGCCCATCACCACCGCCGGCCCGGCCCATTCCCACACGCGCAGCGTGGGCGGGCGCCGGCCCGCGGCCACCTCGTCCAGCATCACGTCGTCCAGCGCCATGTGCAGCGCGGGTGCCTGCGGCACGTCGTGGACCAGGTGCCAGGCGTGGTCGCCCCAGTCGCTGCGGCTCACGGGCGATCGCCCCCGCCGGCGGCGGCCGCGTCGTCCAGCGCCCGCCGCATCGCGCGGGCGACGCCCCCGGGCGTGATCCCGTAGAGCTGCGTCCCCTCGTCGAGGGCCGCCGCCACCGCGGCCGTGATCGCGTCCTCCCCCGCAGCGGCCGGCAGGCCCACGAGCGCCTGGCGGAGGGCGTCGAGCGCGGTGTCGGGCTCGAGGAAGAAGTCGCCGCTGACCTGCACCCGCTCCGCGTGGCCATCGGCCACCGACAGGTCCACCACCACCAGCTTGCCGCCGGGGACCTTGTATTCGCCGTGCCCGCGGCGGCCGCTGTCGTCCATCCGCGCAGGATAGCGCGCCCGCGCGTGAGCGTCAGGCATGGCGGCGACGGACGGAACGCCGTGCGCGGTGCCGGCCCGGACGCAGACGGGCGCTGCACGCCGCGGCGCTATCATCGGGCGCGCATCCACCGAGGGAGGCAGCCATGGCGAAGGCCCCCGCACGCACGTCGAAGCGCAAGCCGCCCGAACCCGCAGACGGGCACGCGGCGATCGCGGACTGGCTCGAGGGCACGATGCCCGGGCTGCAGCCGATCGTGGCCCACCTGGACGCGCTCGTCCGCAGGACCGTTCCCGGCCTGCAGTACGCGGTGAAGTGGAAGAAGGCGTACTACGGGCTCCCCGGACGCGGCTGGATCATCGAGATGGTGGCCTACGACGTCTCGGTCAACCTGGTGTTCTTCGCCGGCGCGAAGTTCGATCCGCCGCCGCCGCAGGGCGAGGGTTCGCGCTACGTCAAGATCCGCTCGCTGGAGGAGGCCAGGGACCCCGGGGTCCGCGACTGGATCGCCCAGGCCGCCGACCACCCCGGCTGG
>JAAZHF010000050.1 GCA_012510865.1 Gammaproteobacteria bacterium | reverse complement strand
GCCCTTCTGAGCCCTAGGGCGCCGGCAGCTCCACCGGGACGCCGGCCGCGTCGCAGTGGCCGCGCGCGCAGAGCCGCGCACGCAGCGCGGGGGTGGCCTGCACGATCACGTGGTAGACCACGTTCTGCTCCAGGGTGCCGCGGAACGCGGCGCTGCCCGGCCCCCTCGCCCAGATCCCGACGTCTTCCCCGCCGTGGCTCTCCGAGCCCAGCGGCACCATCGCTTCCTGCATGAAGTCCGGCGCGGTGGTGTCGACCGCGGTCAGGTCCGGGCGCCCGCCGGCGGCCTGGAAGCCGACCGGCACGTGGAAGTGTCGCTTGCTGCCCTCGGGCTGGCTGGCGCTGGCGCCCGCGTAGCCGGGGCCGTTCGCGTAGCCCAGCGTGGTGTAGGGCAGGCCCAGGGCGTCCAGCGCGAGGGCGTCGTCGCCGTCGCGGTCCGGCGGCCGGACCTTGTCGAGGATCGGGTTGCCGCGGCGCGGATAGCCGCTGAAGCTCAGCACGTGCGAGTGGTCGGCGGTCACCACGATCAGCGTGTCGTCGGCCGAGGTCATGTCGACCGCCGCCTGCACCGCGCGCGACATGGACGCCGTCTCGTCGAGCGCGCGATAAGCGTTGCCCTCGTGGTTGGCGTGGTCGATCCGCGCGCCTTCCACCAGCAGCACGTAGCCGCCCGGCCCGCGCGACAGCGCCTCGATCGCGAAGCGGGTCATGGCCTCCAGGTCGGGCTGGCCGTCCGGCCCGCGGTCGCGGTCGTGCTCGTACTGCATGTGGCTGGGGCCGAACAGGCCCAGGACCGCCGGCGCCCCGCGCGCCCGTTCGAACCCGCGCGCGTCGTGGACGACGGCGCCGTCCGGGCGCAGCGCCTTCCACTCGGCGACCAGGTCGCGGCCGTCCCTGCGGCGGCCCGTCATCCCGGGCGCCGTGCCGTCCTCGGGCAGGAACTCGCGGGCGCCACCGGCCAGCGCCACGCGCGGCCCGCCATGCCTGCGCACGAAGTCGATGAACTGGCTGGCGATGTCGCTGCAGCCCGCCGCGCGGGCCTCCGCGGGCAGGGTGGCGTCGCTTTCCCAGTTGCGGTCGGGCACGTGGGCATAGGTCGCGGCCGGCGTGGCGTGGGTCAGGCGCGCGGTGGTGACGATGCCGGTGTCCATGCCGGCCTCGGCCGCCAGCGCCAGCCAGCTCTGCAGACGGTTGCCCAGCGCCTGCGCGCAGTCGCGGCGGTCGCCGGCGCCGACGCCGATCGCGCCGATGTGGCTTTTGACGCCGGTGGCGATCGCGGTCATGGTCCCGGCCGAGTCGGGGGTCTGGGCGTTCGTGTTGTAGGTCTTCGCGAACGCGGTGGCGGGGAAGTGCTCCCAGGCCAGCAGGTGCTCTTCGCCGGGCCCGCCTTCGCGCTGGCCGGCGAAGATGCGCGCCGCGGCGACCGTGCTGAAGCCCATGCCGTCGCCAAGGAAGACGATCACGTTGCGGGCGTTGCCGGACATCGCGCCGTTGGCCGCCGCCTTCGCGGCCCCGCTGCGGTACCACCAGGCGGGCGTCTCGCCCCCGGGGTGCGCCACCGCGGGCACCTCGACGTGGATGGCCGCGGACGGCCCGGGGCCCGGCGTGGGCGGGGTCGCGCAGGCGGCGACGAGGCATGCGCCGAGGACGGGAAGGAGCGTTCGGGTCCGGGTCATCAGGATCGGGTGCGGTCGTGCGTGGCGTGCGGGGGCGCCATTATGGCCGGCGGCCAGCGTCCCGGAGATGACACCCGCTGTTCCGCGCGGGCCGCCGCAGCCGGCACCGCCGATGGGCTAATGTGCGCCATTGCCGTTTTCCCGGACACCGATGAAGCTCGTCAAGGCCTGGCTTGGGATCCCGTTCTGGCAGCGCGTGGCCGCCGGCTTCGTGCTGGGCGCGCTCGCCGGCTGGATCATGGGGCCGGCCGCCGGAACCTGGTTCAAGCCGCTGGGCGACGTCTACGTCAACCTGATCCGCATGATCGCGACGCCGCTGGTGTTCTTCGCCGTGGCCAGCGCGATCTCCAGCCTGCACGGGCAGAAATCCATGGTCTCGCTGGGCGGCCGCACCTTCGCCTGGTTCGCGATCACGGCCGTGCTCGCGGTCTGCGTGGGCCTCGGCGTGGGCCTGGTGCTGCAGCCCGGCCTCGGCGTGAGCGGCCTGGTGGCGGCTCCCGACTACGTCGTGCGCGAAGTGCCGGGACCGGTGCAGGTGCTGGTCGACGTCGTGCCCACCAACCCGTTCCGCGCGCTCACCGAGGGCCGCATCCTGCAGGTGATCTTCTTCGCCGCGCTGCTCGGCTTCGCGCTGGTGAAGCTGGGCGAGCGCACGCAGCGGCTGCGTGTTCTCATGGCCGAGGGCAGCGAGGCGATGATCCAGGTGACGCGCTTCGTGCTCGAGATGACCCCGCTGGGGACCTTCGGCCTGATCGCGGCCCTGGTCGGCACCTACGGCTTCGAGAAGCTGCTGCCGCTGGGCAACTACATCGGCGCGCTGTACCTCGCCTGCGCGATCCACATCGTGTTCGTGTACAGCAGCCTGCTGCTGGCGCACGGGCTGAGCCCGCTGAAGTTCTTCCGCGGCGCGGCGCCGGCGATGCAGGTCGCCTTCGCCGCCTCCTCGAGCTTCGCCGCGCTGCCGGCCAGCCTGCGCAGCGCCACGCACAACCTCGGCGTGGACAAGGACTACGCGGCCTTCGCCGTGCCCCTGGGCGCGAGCGTGAAGATGGACGGCTGCGGCGCCATCTACCCGGCGCTGACCGCGGTGTTCGTCGCCCAGTACTTCGGCATCGACCTGAGCGTGTCGCAGTACTTCATCATCCTGCTGGCCTCGGTGCTGGGCAGCTTCGGCACCGCCGGCGTGCCGGGCACCGCGATGGTGATGGTGACCCTGGTGCTCAGCGCGGCGGGCCTGCCGCTGGAAGGCATCGGCTACCTGGTCGCGATCGACCGGATCCTCGACATGATGCGGACCATGACCAACGTCACCGGCCAGGTGCTGGTACCGGTCCTGGTGGCGCGCCAGACCGGCCTGCTCGACCGCGAGGCGTACGACACCGCGTCGAGCAACATCGGGCTCGAGGACGAGGTGGCGGTCGGGGAGCGGCGAGGCTAGGCCGCTCCGGCGGCATGACTTGTGGCCGGGTCGCACGCCGCCCGGCAGCGGCTACCCTGCGGCGGGACACAAGGAGAGGACCGCCATGAGATTCCGCCCCCTGGCCTGGCTTGCCGCCGGCCTGTTCTTCTGTGGCAGCGCACAGGCTGTCGACGACCGCTGGGACATCCCGGTGGCCACGAAGACGCTCGACAACGGCCTGACCGTGGTCGTGTCCGAGGACCGCAGCGCGCCGGTGGTCGGCGTCAGCGTGGTCTACGGCATCGGCATGCGGCTCGAGCCGCGCAACCGCACGGGCTTCGCCCACCTC
>JAAZHF010000049.1 GCA_012510865.1 Gammaproteobacteria bacterium | reverse complement strand
CCTGGCCTCGCCCGCGCCCTCGTCGTCACGGCGGCGGCGCTCGCCGCGCTCCGGACGGTCGCTCTTCTCCGGCTTCTCGTCCTTGTTCTTCATGATCAGCGACTGCTCGGTCTCGGCCTCTTCGCGGCGGATCACGAGGTGGCGCAGGACGGCGTCGTTGAAGCGGAAGCCTTCCACCAGCTCGTCGAGGACGGACTGGCCGGCCTCGATGTTCATCAGGACGTAGTGGGCCTTGACGAGGTTGTCGAGGGGACAGGCCAGCTGGCGCCGGCCCCAGTCCTCGAGGCGGTGGATCTTACCTTCGGCCCCTTCGATCACGGTCCTGTAGCGCTCGACCATGGCCGGCACCTGCTCGCTCTGGTCCGGGTGGACCAGGAACACGATTTCGTAGTGACGCATGTTGTTTCCTTGTGGATATCGGCCGCGGCGGCGTGCCGCGGGCCCGGATAGCCCCCGGACGGTCCTGGCGGACGCCGTGGGGCAAGGGTCTCCCGGAAAAACGGGAGCCGCGCATTATGGCAGGTGCTGGGGAGGCTGCACAAGTCAAAGTCTCCGGGAGATCCGGTGCACGGGGCCGGGTCGCGACTGCCTGCGGGGCTTTCCGGGGCCGGGCAATCGGCTTCGGGGGGGCGCGTGTCCCTGCCTCACGAAGACTGCAGCGGTCGTGCAGGAGGCGGCTGGCGGCGGGGCGGAGCACTCCCCCCGCCAGCCGCCTCCTGCGGCGCATACGGTCAGGAAGCAGGCGCTTTCCGGAAGTCGTCGGTCCGGAATCCCACGCGAGCGCGGGTCGCCGCTATAGCGGCTCCCACGGGATGCAGGCGGATCAGGCGACCTTGTCGGCGTCGGTGGTGAAGCTCTCGCCGCAGCCGCATTCGGCGGCCGCCCTGGGATTGCGGAAGGTGAACTGTTCGTTCAGGCCCTGCTTGAGGAAGTCCATCTCGGTGCCGTCGACCAGCGGCAGGCTGTCGGCGTCGACGAAGATGCGGACGCCGTCCTGCTCGAACACGGTGTCGCCGGGCCTCTCTTCGCGCGCCAGGTCGACCGCGTAGCCCCAGCCCGAACAGCCCGTCCGGTTGACGCCGAAGCGCAGCCCGAGGGCCCCGGGGGAGGAGGCGAGGTAGCCCTTCACGCGTTCGAGGGCGGCAGGTGCAAGGGTGATGGCCATGGCGTCGATTGTACCGCGTACCGGCACGAACGTCCGGTAAACTGGCGGGCCGCAACGTTCCCTACTTCCAAGGACTCCAAGGCATGACGGTGGTCAGCGTCGAACACGCGCTCGCGGGGCGGATCCCCGCCGGCGGCGAAGTCACGGTCCGCGGCTGGGTGCGCACCCGGCGCGACTCCAAGGCCGGGCTGAGCTTCGTCAACGTCAGCGATGGCTCCTGCTTCGCGCCGATCCAGGTGGTCGCGCCCAGCAGCCTCGCCAACTACGAGAACGAGGTGAAGCGCCTGACCGCCGGCTGCTCGGGCGTCGCCACCGGCACGCTGGTGGCCTCGCAGGGGCAGGGACAGAGCTTCGAGATCCAGGCCGAATCGATCCAGGTCGTCGGCTGGGTCGAGGATCCGGAAACCTATCCGATCCAGCCCAAGGCACACTCGCTGGAGTTCCTGCGCGAAGTCGCGCACCTGCGCCCGCGCACCAACCTGTTCGGCGCGGTCACCCGCATCCGCCACTGCCTGGCGCAGGCCGCGCACCGGTACTTCCACGAGAACGGCTACTACTGGAT
>JAAZHF010000048.1 GCA_012510865.1 Gammaproteobacteria bacterium | reverse complement strand
GGCCGCGTCCAGTGCCGTGCGCACGCGCCTGGGCAGGTCGGCGGAGGCCAGGCTCCTGCGCCCCTGGCCAATAGATTGGGTCGCCAATGACATGGGTGCGTGGCTCGTTCCCCTGGAGGCTTTCATACCATGCGCGCCGTGCCGCGACCAGCACGCAGGAAGCGACGCGGCCCGGACAACGCCTTCGCGCGACGTTTCATGGCAGGAACAACGACACGACGTCGTTGCCCATCCTGCGGCCCAGCGCGGTCGGCACCACGCGCCCGCCGTCGCGCTCCAGCCAGCCGCGCGAGACCGCTTCGTCCAGCTCGCCCGCGATCGCCGAGCGCGGAAGGCCCGTGCGCGCCTCGAAATCGTCGAGCGCGAAGCCCTCGTGCAGGCGCAGCGCGTTGAGCATGTACTCGAAGGGCAGCCGCGAGGGATCCACGTCCTCGTCCCCTCCGAGCGCGCGCGGAGTCCCGGCCGCGGCCATCCATGCCGCCGGGTGCCTGAGCTTCCAGCGCCGCCGCACCACCCGCGTCGCAC
The DNA here is from genome assembly GCA_012510865.1 of Gammaproteobacteria bacterium. Classification (GTDB taxonomy): domain Bacteria; phylum Pseudomonadota; class Gammaproteobacteria; order Xanthomonadales; family Xanthomonadaceae; genus Luteimonas. Next base: position 6,494 of record JAAZHF010000048.1, on the reverse strand, counting down.
CCAGGCTCAGCTTGCCGTGCGCGCCGGCGCCGACGCCGAGGTAGTCGCCGAAGCGCCAGTAGTTCAGGTTGTGCGCGCACTGGCGACCGGGGCGGGCGTAGGCGCTGACCTCGTAGTGACCGTAGCCGGCCGCGGCGAGCAGCCCCTGGCAGCTCTCCTGCATGTCCCAGGCCGCGTCCTCGTCCGGGATCCCGGCGGGCGGGCGCGCGGCGAACAGGGTGTTGGGCTCCAGCGTCAGCTGGTAGTGCGAGACGTGCGCCGGTTGCAGTGCCAGCGCCCGCGCCAGGTCGGCCTCGGCGCCGGCGAGGTCCTGGCCGGGCAGGGCGTACATCAGGTCGATGTTGATGTTGTCGAAGCCGGCGTCCTGCGCCAGCTTCACTGCGGCCTCGGCCTCGCGGCTGTCGTGGATCCGTCCCAGTCGACTCAGGCAGCCGTCGTCGAAGCTCTGGACGCCGAAGCTCAGCCGGTTGACGCCGGCGGCCAGGTAGCCCTCGAAACGATCGTGCTCGGCGGTGCCGGGATTGGTCTCGAGCGTGACCTCGCAGCCGGGTGCGAAGCGCAGGCGCGCGCTGGCCTGCTGCAGGAAATCGTCGATGGCGTCGGCGGGGAACAGCGAGGGCGTGCCGCCGCCGAAGAACACGCTGTGCACGGTGCGGCCCCAGGCCAGCGGCAGGTCGAGTTCGAGGTCGGCGACCAGCGCGCGCACGTAGTCGCCGAAGGGCAGCGGGCCGCGCTGCTCGTGCGAGTTGAAGTCGCAATAGGGGCATTTGCGCACGCACCACGGCAGGTGCACGTAGAGCGACAGGGGCGGCGGGACCAGCACGGTCAGGCCAGTTCGCGCAGGCGCGCGCGCAGCGCCGCCAGCGCCCGGCCGCGGTGGCTCACCGCGTTCTTCTCCGTGGCCGGCAGCTCCGCCGCGGTCAGGCCGCTCGCGGGGTCCAGGAAGACGGGGTCGTAGCCGAATCCGCCCGCGCCGCGCGGCGCCCGCAGGATCCGGCCGCGCCAGCTGCCCTCGACCAGCAGCGGGCGCGGGTCCCCGGCGTGGCGGAGCAGGACGATGCAACAGTGGAAGCTCGCGCCGCGTGCGTCGTCGGCCACGCCCTCGAGCTCGCGCAGCAGGCGCTCGATGTTGCGCGCCGCATCCCCGTCCGTCCCCGCATAGCGCGCGGAATAGAGTCCGGGCGCACCGCCGAGGGCGTCGACGCAGAGGCCGGAATCATCGGCCAGCGCGGGCAGCCCCGTGGCCCGGGCGGCGTGCCGGGCCTTGAGGAGCGCGTTTTCGACGAAGCTGAGCCCCGTCTCCTCGGCGTCGTCGACGCCGAACTCCGACTGCGCGCGCAGGACGAAGCCCTGTCCGCCCAGCAGGGTGCGCAGCTCGGCCAGCTTGCCCGCGTTGCCGCTGGCCAGCACCAGGTCCACGGCTCAGCCCGCGGCCAGCGCCGCCTGCTGCGCGGCGAAGAGTTCGCGGCACCCCTTGTCGGCCAGCGCGAGCATCGCGTCGAGCTCGTCGCGGCGGAAGGCATGGCCCTCGGCCGTGCCCTGCAGCTCGATGAAGCCGCCGCCGTCGTTCATGACCACGTTCATGTCGGTGTCGCAGGCGCTGTCCTCGGCGTAGTCGAGGTCCAGCACCGGCACGCCGGCGTGGATGCCGGCCGAGACCGCGGCCACCGCGCCGTGGATGGGATCGCGCGCGATCTCACGGCGCGAGAGCAGCCAGCGCACGGCGTCCGCCAGCGCCACGTAGGCCCCGGTGATGGCGGCGGTGCGGGTGCCGCCGTCGGCCTGCAGCACGTCGCAGTCCAGGGTGATGGTGCGCTCGCCCAGCGCGTCGCGGTCGACGCAGACGCGCAGCGAACGGCCGATCAGGCGCTGGATCTCGAGGGTGCGCCCGCCCTGCTTGCCGCGCGCCGCCACGCGGTCGCCGCGGGTATGGGTGGCGCGCGGGAGCATTCCGTACTCGGCGGTGACCCAGCCGCTGCCCTTGCCGCGGAGGAAGCCCGGGACGCGGTTCTCGACGCTGGCGGTGCACAGCACCCGGGTCTCGCCGAACGACACCAGCACGGATCCCTCGGCGTGGCGCGTGTAGCCGCGCTCGATGCGGACCTCGCGCATCTGGTCGGGTGCGCGGCCGCTGGGGCGAAGGGGCTGGGGCATGTCGATTACCGCTGGAATGGCGTGCGAGTTTACCATCGGCACCCCACACCGGAGGATGCCGGGATGATCCGCAGCATGACCGCCTACGCCTCGGGCGAGCGCGCCACCCCCTGGGGCACGCTCGCCTGCGAGCTGCGCGCGGTCAACCACCGCTTCCTCGAGATCGGCCTTCGCGCGCCGGACGAACTGCGCCTGTTCGAGCCGCTCCTGCGCGAGCGCATCGCCGGTCGGGTCTCCCGCGGCAAGCTTGACCTCGCGCTCCGGCTCAGGCCGGCCGAGGGCGCGGCCTCCCTGCACGTCGACGGGGCGCTGCTGGCGCAGCTTGCGGAGCTCGCGCGCGACGCCGATGCCCGCTTCCCGGGGGTGCGCACGCAGTTCGTCGACCTGCTGCAGTTCCCGGGCGTGCTGCGTTCGGCGGCGCCCGAGGCCGAGACGCTGCAGCCCGAGGTGCTGGCGCTGCTGGACGAGGTGCTGGACGCGTTCATCGCGGCCCGCGAGCGCGAGGGCGCCAAGCTGGTCGCCGCGATGCTCGAGCGCGTGGACGGCATCGAGGCCCGCGCCGCCGACGCCCGCGGGCTGGTGCCGGCGATCCGCGCCGGGCAGCGTGCGAAGCTCGAGGCGCGCCTGGCCGAGCTCGGCCAGGCCGCCGACCCCGGGCGCCTGGAACAGGAGCTGGTGCTGATGCTGCAGAAGCTCGACGTCGACGAGGAACTCGACCGGCTGGACAGCCACGTCGCCGAGATCCGGCGCGTGCTGGGGCGCGACGAGCCCGCAGGCCGCCGCCTCGATTTCCTGCTGCAGGAGTTCAACCGCGAGGCCAACACCCTGGGGTCGAAGTCGGTGGACGCGCGCACGACCAACATCGCCGTGGAACTGAAAGTGCTGATCGACCAGGTCCGCGAGCAGGTGCAGAACATTGAATAGCGGCCAGGCATCGATGCGCGGAACCCTGTTCATCGTCGCCGCGCCTTCGGGCGCCGGCAAGTCGAGCATCGTGAACGCCTGCCTCGCGCGCGACCGCAACATCAGCCTGTCGATCTCCTTCACGTCGCGGCCGCCGCGTCCCGGCGAGCGGCAGGCCGAGCACTACCACTTCGTGGACGACGCCGAGTTCCAGCGCATGATCCGGGCCGGGGACTTCTTCGAGTACGCGCGCGTGCACGGCGACTGGAAGGGGACCGCACGGCAGTCGGTCGAGCCGCAGCTGGCCGCCGGGCGCGACGTGCTGCTGGAGATCGACTGGCAGGGCGCGCGCCAGGTGCGCGCCCTCGTGGACGACGCGGTCGGGATCTTCATCCTCCCGCCCTCGCGCGCTGCGCTGGACCAGCGCATGCGCAAGCGCGGGCAGGACAGCGAGGAAGTGATGGCGCGCCGGCTCGCCGCCGCGCGCGAGGAGATGTCGCACTACGACGAGTTCGACTTCGTCATCGTGAACGACGATTTCGACACCGCCGTCGCCGAGATGTGCGCGGTGTTCACCGCCAGCCGGCTGCGGCGGGCGACCCAGGCCCGGCGGCACGCCGCCCTGATCGAGGCCCTCCTGCGGGAGGACTAGGCGGGGTCGCCCACGCAAGCCATTGATTCTCCATGGCAATGCTTGTGCCTGGCCGGGTCTTGCCCTATCATTTCCGGTCCCTTGAACCGTATCGACGGCCTGCCGGCCGCCCGGAGATTTATGGCCCGCATCACCGTTGAGGATTGCCTCCAGGTCATCGACAACCGCTTCGAGCTCGTCATGATGGCCGCCAAGCGTGCCCGCCAGCTCGCCAACGGCGTCGAACCGCAGCTCGACAACAGCGAGAACGACGACAAGCCGACCGTGCTGGCGCTGCGCGAGATCGCCGCCCGCCGCATCGACGCCGACTTCGTCGAGGCGGTCGAGAAGTCCGAGCGCGAGCGCCGCGAGCGCGAGGCGCTGGAGTGGGCCGCCGCCGAGGTGGTGGCCGACGACGACCTGGGCAAGGGCGACGACCTCTGACCCGCGCGGCGCCGGCCACCGCCGCGCCGCAGCGACGGCCCCGCCACGGCGGGGCCGTTTGCGTTTCCGGACCCGGCGCCCGCGGCACCGGTCCGTTGCCCGTGCGCAGGCGCGCGCGTAGGCTCGCTGCATGACTTCCGCCGAGCTCGCTCTGGTCAGGGTGCCCGTGCCCGGGGACGGGGACGTCCCGCCCTACATGCGCGCGCTCGAATCGGCCGCGTCCTACCTGCCCGCGGACCAGCTCCGGCTGCTGCGCCGCGCCTGGGCGGTCGGGGCCGCGGCGCATGCCGGCCAGGTGCGCAGGTCCGGCGAGCCCTACATCACCCACCCGGTGGCGGTCGCCGGCGTGCTGGCCGAGCAGAACGTCGACGTCGAGACCCTGGTGGCCGCCGTCCTGCACGACACCATCGAGGACACCCCGCTGACCCGCGAGGCGCTGGCCAGCGAGTTCGGCGAGGCGGTCGCGGAGCTGGTGGAGGGCGTCACCAAGCTCGACAAGCTCCAGTTCGCCAGCCGCCGCGAGGCCGACGCCGAGAGCTTCCGCAAGATGATGCTGGCGATGGCGCGCGACCTGCGCGTCATCCTGATCAAGCTCGCCGACCGCCTGCACAACATGCGCACCCTCGGCGCGCAGACGGGAGAGGCGCAGGTGCGCATCGCGCGCGAGACGCTCGAGGTCTATGCGCCGATCGCGCAGCGCCTGGGCATGAACCTGATCAAGTCCGAGCTCCAGGACCTGGGCTTCAAGGCGCTGTACCCGATGCGCCACCGCATCCTCGCCAAGCACATCCGCGCACAGCCGCTGGTGCGCCGCGAGGCGATGGCCAAGATCGAGGCCCAGCTCGCCCAGCGGCTCACCAAGGAAGGACTGGACTATCGCCTGGTGAGCCGCGTGAAGTCGCCCTGGAGCATCTACAACAAGATGCGCAGCGAAGCGAAGACCTTCGCGCAGGTGATCGACGTCTTCGGCTTCCGGATCATCGTCGACAGGGTCGCCGACTGCTACCACGCGCTGGGCGTCGCGCATTCGGTCTACAAGCCGGTCGACGGCCGCTTCCGGGACTTCATCGCCATCCCGAAGGCGAACGGCTACCAGTCCCTGCACACCGTGCTCTTCGGCCCCTACGGTTCGCCGATCGAGGTCCAGATCCGCACCGAGGAAATGGACCTGATCGCCGAGCGCGGGATCGCCGCGCACTGGGCGTACAAGCACGGCGGCGACGGCCCCAACAGCGCGCAGCAGAGGGCGCACTCCTGGATCGCCGGGCTGCTGGAGTCGCAGAGCGGCACCGGTTCCTCGCTGGAGTTCCTCGAGAACGTCAAGGTCGACCTGTTCCCGGACGAGGTCTACCTGTTCACGCCCAAGGGCGAGATCATGTCGCTGCCGCGCAACGCGACCGCGGTGGACTTCGCGTATTCCGTGCACACCGACGTCGGCACCCAGGCGGTGGCCGCGCGCGTCGACCGGCGCCTGGTGCCGCTGCGCACCCGCCTGTCGAGCGGCCAGACGGTGGAGATCGTCACCGCAAGGTCGTCGCAGCCGCGCCCGCAGTGGCTCGAGTTCGTGGTCACCGGCAAGGCGCGCACCGCGATCCGGCAGCAGCTCAAGCAGCTGGAGCACGAAGACGCGGTGCAGCTCGGCCACCGCATGCTCGACAGCGCCCTCGAGGACCTCGACAGCTCGCTGGAGCGGCTGCCGGCGGCCCAGCTCGAAGCCTACCTGGCCGAGCACCGCTACCCGCGGCTTGAGGCGCTGCTGTCGGACGTGGCGCTGGGCAACCGCATGCCGGCACAGGTGGCGCAGTCGCTGGCGAGGAAGGCCCCGCCCAGCGGCCCCCCGCGCAACCATCGCCCCGAGGACCGGATCCTGATCACCGGCACCGAGCGCGGCGTGGTGACCTTCGCCAACTGCTGCATGCCGATCCCGGGCGACGACATCATGGGCTACCACACCGCCGGCCGCGGCGTGGTCGTGCACCGGATCGAATGCCCCAACGTGGCCGAGTACCGCAAGTCGCCCGAGCGCTGGGTCGACATCGGCTGGGACCGCGAGGTCACCGGCGACTACAACGTGGCGCTCCGCTTCCAGGTGGAGAACCGCCCGGGCGTGCTGGCGCAGGTGGCCGCGGCGGTGGCCAAGGCCGAGTCCAACATCGACGCGGTGGAATACCTCGAGCGCGACACCAACGTGGCGGTGATCCAGTTCGCGATCGAGGTCCGCGACCGCACCCACCTCGCGGACGTGATCCGTAAGGTGCGCAAGCTTGGCGAGGTGCACGGCGTGCAGCGCCAGTATTTCGCGTTGCCCGGCGTCTTCGACCGCGATGGCCCCTGATGCGGGCGGCGGGCATAATCGCCTGCC
>JAAZHF010000047.1 GCA_012510865.1 Gammaproteobacteria bacterium | reverse complement strand
TGATCGCGAACAACCCGCACGAGCACCTGAAGACGCTGTGGAGCGCCCGGCCCGACGGCGAGCGCATCCGCGTCTGGGAGTGCCGCGACGCCGCCCACGAGGCCGAGCGGGTGGCCGCCGAGATCCAGTTCACCAGCACCGCGCGCAAGGTGGAGTGGAGCGAGTTCTGCATCCTGTTCCGCGGCAACCACCAGTCGCGGGCGCTGGAGAAGGCGCTGCAGATGCTGCGCGTGCCCTACCACCTCTCCGGGGGGACGGCGTTCCTGGACCGGGGCGAGGTCAAGGATGCCCTGGCCTGGCTGCGCATGCTCGCCAACCCGGACGATGACGCCGCTTTCCTCCGCGCCGTGCAGGCGCCCGGCCGCGGGGTCGGCGCGACCACGCTGGCGAAGCTTGCCGAGCTGTCGCGCAATGCCGGCATGCCGCTGTCGCGGGCGATCGAATCGATCGGGCTGCTGAAGCAGCTGGCGCCGCGCGCCGCGGCATCGCTGTCGGCCTTCGCCGAGCTGGTGCGCGGGCTGCGCGCCGAGGCTTCGCGGCTGCCGCCGTCGGAGCTCGTACGCGTGCTCAACGAGCGCTCGGGCCTGCTTGCCGCGCTGCGTGCGCAGTGCAGGACCGAGGAGATGTTCCGCATCCGCCGCGGCAACCTCGACGAGCTCGCCGACTGGTTCGACGGCGCGCGCGGCGGCGCCGGTCCAGGCGAGCTGGCGGCTTCGCTGGCACTGCTCAGCCACGCCGACAAGGGCGAGCCGGGCAACCAGGTGCGGCTGATGAGCCTGCACGCGGCCAAGGGCCTGGAATTCCGCTACGTCTTCATCGTCGGCGTCGACGACGACACCCTGCCGCACGAGGCCAGCGTGGAGGAGGGGCGCATCGACGAGGAGCGGCGGCTGCTGTACGTGGGCATCACGCGCGCCAAGGAGCAGCTGTGGCTGTCGTATGCGCGCGAGGCGCAGCGCTGGGGCGAGCGCCTGCGCCTGGCGCCGAGCCGCTTCCTGGACGAGCTGCCGGCGGACGAACTGCATCGCGACGGTGACGATCCCGCGGCCGCCGCGGTGCGCAGGAAGGAGCGCGCCGACGTCGGCTTCGCCGCGATCAAGGCGCTGCTGGAGGGCTGAACCGCCGCCGTCGGCTAGACTCGGCGCCCACCCTCCAGACCACCGGGACCGCCCATGCGCACGCCCCTCCACACCGCCACCCTGCTGGCCGCAGCGCTCGCGCTGGCCGCCTGCCGCACCGTGCCGGCGCCCGCCCCGGCGCCGCCCGCCGTGCCCCCCGCCGCGGGCGTGCCGGCCGACGACAACCTCAACGCGGTGCTGTGGATGCAGCGCTCGATGGAGTACCGCGCGATCGCGGAATCCGTGTTCAGGGCCGCCGGAGAGCGCCTCGACGCAGCGCTGGCCGATCCCGCCTGGGATGCCCTGGTCCCGGCCGAACGCGCGGCCGCGGGCGACGCCGCCTCGCTGCCGCCGGCGATCATCCTCGACATCGACGAAACCGCGCTCGACAACTCCGCCTACCAGGCGCGGCTGGTGGTCGATGGCACCGAATTCGCCGATCCGGCGTGGGACGCCTGGGTCGGGGAGCGCAAGGCGATCGCCGTGCCCGGCGCCGTGGAGCTGACCCGCGCCGCGGCCGCGAAGGGCATCACCGTGTTCTACGTGTCCAACCGCAGCGCCGGGCTGACCGCGGCCACGCTCGAGAACCTCCGCAGCGCGGGCCTGCCCGTGCAGCATGACGGGGTCTTCCTCGGCCTGGGCATGCAGGTCCCCGGCTGCGAGCAGAAGGGCTCGGGCAAGACCTGCCGGCGGCAGCTGGTCGGCCGCGGGCATCGGGTGCTGATGCAGTTCGGCGACCAGCTCGGCGATTTCGCGCAGCCCGCGGCCAATACCGCCGAACAGCACGCCGCCCTCCACGCGGAGCACCGCGCCTGGTTCGGCGAGCGCTGGTGGGTGCTTCCCAATCCGAGCTACGGGTCGTGGGAAGCGGCCGCGTTCGGGGGCGACTGGAGCCTTCCGCGGAGCGAGAGGCGCGCGCGAAAGCGGGAAGCACTCCGAACCGACAGATAGCAAAATCAACGGCTTGCGTTGCAATATCTCAGGTGTTGCATCAGCATTCGGCCGGGGGTAGGCTGTTCGCGCCACAACACCAAGTCCTCCGGCTCCGGCCGGTTTCACGGGAGGCTCCACGCCTCCCGTTTTTTATGGC
>JAAZHF010000006.1 GCA_012510865.1 Gammaproteobacteria bacterium | reverse complement strand
GCCTGGTGCTGCTCCCCGCGTGGGGGCTGTGGCTGGGGCTGCGGCGCTACCGCACCGCGCGCTGGCTGCTCGACGACACCGGCTTCGGCTTCCGGCGGGGGCGCATGTGGCAGGTCGAAACCCGTGTGCCGCGCACCCGCGTACAGCACGTCGACCTGCGCCACGGCCCGCTGGAGCGCCACTTCCGCCTCGCCACCCTGGTGGTGCACACCGCCGGCACCCGCGACAGCGCCGTGGCCGTCCAGGGCCTCGATGCCGGGGACGCCGCGCGCCTGCGCGACCGCCTCGCGGAACAGGTGGACGAGGACGGCGATGACGACTGAGCCGCGCACCGGCGAAGACGGCGGCAGCGGCCCCGGCACGGAACGCAGGCTGCATCCGTGGTCGTGGCTGTTCGTGCTCCTGCAGCAGCTGCGCCAGTTCATCGTGCCGCTGCTGGTGCTGCTGTTCCTGGGTCGCGGCGACCGCCATGCCCTGTGGCCGCTGGTCGGCGTCGCGGTCCTGGCGGCGACCTCGGCCTGGACGTACTTCACCTACCGCTATCGCGTCGATGCCGACCGGCTCGTCGTGCGCGCCGGGCTGCTGGAGCGGCAGGTGCGGCAGATCCCCTTCGCCCGCATCCACAACGTCGCCCTGCACCAGACGCTCCTGCACCGTCTGTTCGGGGTCGCCGAGGTGCGCCTGGAGTCGGCCGGCGGCACGAAGCCGGAGGCCGAGATGAGGGTGCTGCGGCTGGAGGAGGCGCTGGCGCTGGAGCGCGTGATCCGCGCCCGCGGCGCCGTGGCCGCCGTGGACCGCTCCACGACCGCAGCGGCCGCCGGCACCGCCGCGGACGAGGACGAAGGCCGCGTGCTGCTGGCGCTTTCCGCCGGTGAGCTCGTGCGCCTGGGCCTGGTGGGCAACCGCGGCATGGCGGTGGTCGCCGGCGCCTTCGCGGTCGCCTGGCAGGTCCTGCCCGAACGCCGGCTTGCGCGGGCGGCGACCGGATTCCTCCAGGAGGCCTTCGGCTATGCGAGCGGCTTCGCGCACGGGACCGCGGCGCAGCTGGCCGCGGTCGCGCTGCTGCTGGCGGTCGCGCTCGCGCTGGTGCGGCTGCTTTCGGTGCTGCTGGCGCTGCTGCAGTACCACGGCTTCCGGCTGCTGCTGCAGGGGCGCCGCCTGACCGTCGAACGGGGCCTGCTGACGCGCCTGCGCACGAGCGCCCCGCGCAGGCGCATCCAGGCGTGGAGCCTGCATGAAGGGGTCCTCCACCGGCTCCTGCATCGGCGCGCGCTGCACGTGGACACGGTGGCCAGCGCGGGCGGCTCCGGGGAGCAGCGCGGGCTGCGCGAACTGGCGCCGATCGCCACGCCCGGCGCCTGCGACGACCTGGTCCGCGAACTTCTCCCGGAGGTCTCGTGGCCGCCGACCGGTTGGCGGCGCCTGCACCGCCTGGCATGGGCGCGCCTTGCCCTGCCCGGGATCGCGCTCGCGGTCGCCGGCGCCGCCGTGGGCACCTGGCAGCTGGGCCCGATGGGCCTGCTGGCCCTGGCGTGGGCCGCCTGGGCAACCTGGGCCGCGCGCCGGCACGCACGCCGCGCAGGCTATTCCCTCGACCCGCGGATCATCGCCCTCCGCGAAGGCTGGTGGTCCCGCCGCTGGCGCTTCGCCGAGATCGACAAACTGCAGGCGCTGCGTCTGGAGCGCTCGCCGCTCGACCGCTGGACCGGCATGGCCACGCTGACGCTCGATACGGCCGGCGCGCGCGCCAACCGTCCGCTCCGGCTGCGCTACCTCCCCGAGGCCGAGGCCCGCGCCCTGCACCGCCGCCTGGCGGTCGAGCTGTCGCGGATGCCGCTGCGCTGGTAGCGGGGGCGGTCAGGACGCCAGCACTGCCTCCGCAACGATCCGCGGGAAGCGTGCGCGGAAACCGCCATCCATCGACTCGAAGCGCGCGCGGGCGCGCCGCGACATCTCCGCCAGCGCCGCCGCGTCCATCGCCAGCACCTGCTCCACGGCGTCCTCGACGCCGCGCACGTCGACGCCGTAGCGGGTCGCAAGGCCCATCGGCCCGGTCCGCACCGGCGGGATCAGCACGCCGCACTCCGGCCCCACCACCTCGTTCATGGGCGCGCCGTCGGTGGTCAGGTTGATGGCGCCGACGCTCAAGCCCTCGACCAGGCAGTGGCCGAAGCCTTCGGCCTCCGAAGGGCAGATGTGGAACAGGCACGCGTTCTGCAGTTCGAGCAGGGCGGCGTCGTCCATCCGGCCCACGCGGTAGTCGACGTTGGCACCCGCCCCGCCGGGACGCGCGTTGCGCGCCGACTGCACGACCACCAGCCGCGGCCATTCCGGGTGGCGCCGCCAGGCCTCGAGAACCACGCCCGTGCCCTTCACCGGACTGCGCCCGGCGAGGTGGAGGAACTCGCGCCGCCGCGGCACCGACGGGTCGCGGCGGTCTTCGCTGGTGAAGCCGACGTAGCGCGCTTCGCAGCCGAGGCCGCTGAAGATCCGCATCGCATGGGGCGTCTTGCAGAGCATCACGTCGATGTGCCGCAGGCTGGCGTGGTAGTCGGCGCGGAACCATTCCGGGTTCGGGACCAGGAGGTTGCGCGGCGCGAGCGCGAACGAGCGCGGGTACATGTGCTCCAGCGCGATCTGCACGTCCACCCGGCCGCGCCAGGCCCCCGCCAGCCACATCCCGCCCAGGCGCAGGTTGCGCAGGCCCTTCTCCTTGCCGAAGGCGACCGGCTCCACCGCATGCCCGGCCCCGGCCAGCACGCCGCTCACCAGGCGCAGGTCGCGCATCAGGCCGCCGCCGTTGGCGCGGCTGAAGATCCGCGTCCGCAGCGCCGGACGCGCCGCCGGGTCGTGCGCCCGGCCGGCCGTCATGACGCCGCGGGGCCCCAGTAGCCCAGGCGGCCGCGGATCTGGAGGCTGCGCAGCCTGGAGGCGAGCGGTTTGCGCGCCAGCGTCCCCAGCCGTCCCTGGACGAGGTCGGAGGCCGCCGCCACGACGCGCTCCGACGAGCGGCCGTCGCGGTAGGGATGGGCGTCGTCGGCGAACTCCCGGATCGCCGCCAGCAGGGACGCATCCGGCGCGAAGGCGCGCTCGAGCACCTGCGGCAGCCCGGCCGGGTCACCGAAGTCGATCATGTAGGGCCGCGGCACGCGGTGCCGGAAGGTGGCCACCGGCTTGTGCTGCACCGCGAACTCCGGGACCACCGACGTGGTGTCGGACACCAGCACGTCGGCCGCGCGCTGGGCCGTCACCAGGTCCTCGGGCTCGACGAAGGCCGCCGACGGGCCGGCCAGCGCGCGGTAGCGCGCGACCAGTTCCTCCGGGCACTTGGGATGCAGCGTCAGCAGCCAGTAGCGCCCGCCGCGTGCGATCTCGGCCGCGATCGCATCGACGAGGTGCGGCGCCGCGCTCACGCGCTCGGTGAAGGTCGAGGCGAACATGACCACCGGCCGGCCGCCGGCCGGCGCACGCAGCCGCGCGGCCGCGCCGCCGTCGTCGTGGAACAGCGGGTCCAGCTTCGGCCAGCCGGTCTCGGCGACGGCGAAGTGCCCGTGTCGCCGGGCCAGGTCCTCGAACGGGCCGGTGGTCGCGGGGCCCTGCGTGCAATACAGGTCGAACAACCCGCGGATACGGTAGTGTCCACGACGGTCGGAGTGCTTGTTCGTGTCGAAGCCGTGGAACAGCTGCACCTTTGCGCCAGGGAAGAAGGGGGGGATCCAGTCCATGGCGCAGTACACCACCGACGGCCGGAGGGCCATGACGGCCTCCAGGCCGAGCGTCGGGATGCCGGGCATCCGTGCGCCGGCGTCCGCCAGCGGGCCGTCGAACCATGCGTGGACGCGATGGCCAGCCGCGGCGAGGGCGTCGGCAAGGGGTTGCAGGATCGGCAGAGCGTAGCGTTCGCGGGCTGCGAGGAGCGCGTCGGCCATGATTCCAGCCAGGGGAGGGGGAAGGGGGATGAAAATCATACGCGCGTCCGCGGTGGTGCCCGTGTCCGCGGCGATCCACCCACGGCGACCGGCGAGGCCCGCGTGAGCCGGATCCTGTTCGTACCGGTCTCCGGGGACTGCGGCAGCGGCGAGGTGCAGCGCTGCCGCCTGCTGGCGGATGCACTGCACGCCGCGACGCCGGATGCCCGCCCGCATTTCCTCCTGACGGCGGGTGCACCACCGGTCCCCTGGCCGGTGACCCGGCTGCCTGCGTCGCCGACGCGGGCGGTCGGCGACGTGGTGGCTGCGATCCGCGAGCTGCGGCCGCGCGTGGTCGTGTTCGACGGCAACGCGCGCGTGGCGACCCTCGAGGCGGCTCGCGCCGAGGGCGCCGAGACCGTCCTGGTGAGCCCGCGCCCCAGCGCCTGCCGCCGCGGCTTCCGCCTCCGGCGCATGGCGCGCATGTCGGAACACTGGCTGGTGGGCGTCGAGTTCCTGGCCGGCCGCTGCTGGCGTGAGCGGCTCGCGGCCCTGGTCCACGGCCGGGTGCGGGTGCGCCGCTTCGCCGCGATCCACGCGGAGCCGGCACCGGCCGGCCCCCTGCTTGCCCGTCTCGGCCTCGACCGCCCCTACGTGGTCGCCTGCCCCGGCGGCGGCGGCCATCGGCTGGGTGGAGACGACAGCCGCTCGCTCATCGGGCGCGCAGCGGACGCGCTCACGGCCATGGGCATCACCACGGCGGCGGTCGGCGCGCCTTCACCCGCGTCGGCGGTGGACGTGGCGCGGCTCGACAACGCGGATCTCATGGCGCTGCTGGCGGGCTCGGAAGCAGCCCTCCTCGGCGGCGGGAGCCTGCTCGGGCAGGCGCTGGCGCTCGGCGTCCCCGTGGTGGCGCGCCCGTTCCAGCGCGAACAGGCCGCGCGCGTGGCCTGGCTCGCTGCCCGCGGCCTTGTCGCCAGTACACCCGACGACGACGCCGCGGGGCTTGCGACCGCGCTCGCCGGACTTCTGCGGGATGAAGCGCGCCGCGCGCGGCTGCGCCAGTCGGGCAAGGCGCTGGGGCTGCGCAACGGGCTCGAGGAAGCGGTTTCCGCGCTCGGACGTCTGGCCGGGCTCGCTGCCGCCGATGACCACTTCACGGCCGCCATCGCGCTGCCTTGACCGGACCCACGGATCCTCTCGTGCAACCCACCTCCGAACCGAGCATGCCTGCCCCGCCCCTGGTCGTGCGCTGCGGCGCTTTCGGCGACATCGTCCTGCTCACGCCGCTGCTGCGCCTGCTCGCCGCCCGCCATGGGAGCACCGTCGACCTGGTGTCCTCGGGCGCCTGGACCGCGCCGCTGCTGGCCGACGAGCCTTCCCTGGGCCACCTGCAGCTGGTCAGCAGCCGCCACACTCCCTACTTCGCCTGTCCCAGCCAGTGGTCCCTGGTCCGATGGCTGCGCCGACGCGGCCGCGGTCCGGTGTACCTGTGCGACGTCAATCCCGAAATGCGCGCCTTGCTGGCGCGCGGCGGCGTCCTGGACGCCGACATCGTCGCCCGCGATCCCGCAGACGCGCCCCCGATCCCGTGGCCCGACCGCTGGCTGGAACTGGGAATGCGCGACCCGCCGCACGGCTGGCCCACGCACCCGGTGGACCCGGCGTCCTTCCGGCTGCCGCGGCTGGTGGTGTCCGCAGGCGAACGGCGGCAGCTCGCGGCCTGGCTCGCAGGCGAGGGCCTCGACGGGCCGCTCGTGCTGTTCCAGCCCGGCAACAAGCGCACCCACAAGCGCGGCAAGCTGCTGACCGCCGGCCACCCCAAGCACTGGGACGCCGCGAACTGGGCCACCCTGGCCGCGGCGGTGCTGGCCGAAGTCCCTGGTGCACGCGTGCTGCTGTGCGGTTCCGGCCCGGAGCGCCCGGTGCTCGAGGACATCCACGACGCCGCCGGCAGGCACCCGCGGATCCACAACCTCGCCGGCGCGCTGCCGGTGCCGCGACTGCTCGCGCTGCTCGAGGTGGCGCACAGCATGGTGTCGGTCGACACCGGCCCGGCGCACGCGGCCGCCGCGCTGGGCTGCCCGCTGGTCGTGATGTTCGGCCCGGCGCCTCCCGCGCAGTGGTGTCCGCTCGGGCCCGGCGCGATCATCGCGCTGGGCGGCGAGCGCGGTCCCGACAGCCGGGTGTCCGACATCCCCGCCGCGGCGGTGGTGGACGCCTGGCGGCGGCTGCCGACGCGGCCCGCCCCGGCAGCCGCGGCTCCGGACGGCGGCGGTGGAGGGGACGGGGATCAGCCCCGCTCGCAGCGGGCGATGCGCGTGTAGAAGAAGCCGTCCATCCCGTCCTCTCCAGGCAGGCGCTGGCGGCCGGCGCCGCTGGCGCGGCCGAATCGCCCGTCCAGCGGCAGGGGCACGGCGTCCGGATGGCGTTCGAGGAAGGCGTCGACCTGGCGCGAATTCTCGTCGGCGAGGATCGAGCAGGTCGCGTACAGCAGCACGCCCCCGGGCGCGAGCACGCTCCAGGCCGCATCGAGGAGGCGCGCCTGCAGGTCGACCAGCGCCGTGACATCGGCCGGGCGCCGGTGCAGCAGCACGTCGGGCTGCCGGCGGATGACGCCTGTGGCCGAGCACGGCGCGTCCACGAGGACCGCGTCGAAGGGCACGCCGTCCCACCAGGTGTCGGGCGCGGCGGCGTCCGCCACCCGTGCCACGGCCCCGGGGTCCACGCCCTCGCCCACGCCCAGCCGGCGCCAGCCCTCGCGGACGCGCGCGAGCCGCGTGGCATCGACGTCGATGGCCAGCAGGCGCAGGGTCGGATCGCGCTCGAGCAGGTGCGCGGACTTTCCGCCCGGCGCGGCGCAGGCATCGAGCACGCGGGCACCCGCGGGCGGGGCCAGCGCGTCGGCCACCGCCTGCGCGGAACCATCCTGGACCGACACGTCGCCCTCGGAGAACCCGGGAAGGGCGCCCACCGCGATCGACCCGGACAGCCGGATGGCCTCGGGCAGGACCGGGTCGGCGGCCGACTCGAGGCCGGCGTCCAGCAGGCGCCGGACGTAGGCGTCCCGGTCGCCGCGCCGGCGGTTGACCCGCAGCCAGGTCGGTCCGGGCACCAGGCTGGCGGCGAAGATCGCGTCCGCCCCGGGGCCCCAGTCCGCGCGGACCCGGTCGCGCAGCCACTGCGGCCACGCGGCTTCGGCGGCGGCGGCCGGCAGGCCCTCGCGCTGCGCGCGTCGCAGCAGGGCATTCACCAGCCTGGCCTGGTGGGCGCGACCGATGCCACGGGCGGCGTCGACGGTCTCGCCCACCGCGGCGTACGGCGCGAGCCCGAGGGGATCGAGCTGCGCGGAGCCCACGTGCAGCAGCGCGCGCAGGTCACCGTCGCGACGGCCCGGCGGCTTCGGCATCCACGCCGACAGCGCGGCGTCGGCACGGGCGCGCTGGCGCAGGGCGGCGAAGCAGATCGCCTCCACCAGCGCCCGGTCGCGGGGATCGGCAAGCGCCGGCAGGGCCGCGCCGAGCTCCGCCTTCAGCGAACGACCGCGGTGCAGCACCGCGTCCAGCACGCGCGCGGCGGCAACGCGCGGGGCCGCGCCGCTCATGGCAGCAGGTCGCGGCGCGCGTTGAGGTAGTCGGCGGCAGTGCTCGGGCGCCCGCCCTCGCGCTGCAGCACACGGATGCGCAGCGCACCCAGGCCGCAGGCGACGTCGATGCCCTCGCGCCCTCCCGCGAGCACGGTCCCGGGCGCGGCGCCCGGCGCCGAACCGATCGCGAGCGCGTCGTGCAGCCGCACGCGCTCCCCGGCCAGCTCCGCCTCGGCCACGGGCCAGGGATGGAACGCACGGACCTTGCGCGCCAGCTCCCGGGCCGGCAGCGACCAGTCGAGCCGCGCCTCGGCCTTTTCCAGCTTGCGCGCATAGGTCGCGCCCTCGGCCGGCTGCGGACGCGGAACCGGGCGGATCCCGGCCCGCAGCAGGCCCAGGCCGTCGGACAGCACCTGCGCTCCGAGCGCGGCCAGGCGGTCGTGCAGTTGCCCCGCCGTCTCTTCGTCACCGATCGGCAGCGACTGCGACAGGAGCACCGGCCCGGTGTCCAGCCCCTTCTCCATCCGCATCAGGCAGACCCCGGTCTCGCGGTCGCCGGCCTCGATCGCGCGCTGGATCGGGGCCGCGCCGCGCCAGCGCGGGAGCAGGGAAGCGTGCACGTTCCAGCAGCCGTGCACCGGGATGTCGAGGACCGCCTGCGGCAGCAGCAGCCCGTATGCGACCACCACCATCAGGTCCGGGCGCAGCGCGCGCAGGGCGTCCTGCTCCGCCGCATCGCGCAGCGAAGCAGGCTGGCGCACCGGGATGCCGCGGGCCAGCGCCTCGCGCTTCACCGGCGACGCCTGCAGGCCGCGCCCGCGCCCCGCGGGGCGGTCGGGCTGGGTGTACACCGCCACGACCTCGGCCCGCGCGCAGGCGGCGCGCAGCGAAGGCACGGCGAACTCCGGGGTCCCCGCGAACACCACCCTCATGCCACGGCCCCCGCGCGGCGGCGATCAGCCATGCTTGCGCAGCTTTTCGTATTTCTTCAGCGCCCGCTCGCGCTTCAGCGGCGACAGGTGGTCGATGAACAGCCGGCCGTCGAGGTGGTCGACCTCGTGCTGCACGCAGGTGGCCAGCAGCCCGTCCACCGCGAGCGTGAACGGCTTTCCGTGGCGGTCCAGCGCTTCGACCTCGATGCCGTCGGCGCGGGTGACGTCGGCGAAGATGCCCGGGATCGACAGGCAGCCTTCCTGGTGCACGCGCAGTTCCTCGGAACGCTTGCGGATCACCGGGTTGATGAACACCAGCGGCTGGTCGCGGGTCTCGGTGACGTCGATCACCATGAAGCGCTCGTGGACGTCGACCTGGGTCGCCGCCAGGCCGATGCCCGGCGCCTCGTACATGGTCTCGAACATGTCGTCGAGCAGGCGCTGGAAGGCCGGGTCGGCGATCCCGCCGGCCTGGCGCTCGGCCGCGACCTTGCGCAGGTTCGGATGGGGATGCTCGAGGATCGTGATCAGGGACATGGGCGCGCGGGGCAAAGGGTGGCGGCCGTCACAACCGCGACGGCAGGAGGTCCGTTTGTAGCGCCCGCAGGCTTGCGCCGGGTCGGTTCCTGTAGGCATAGTGCGGGCGCTACATGGGGAAATCTCCAAGGGGAGCAGGTAGATGGCCGGCAAGCTTCAGCGCAATTCTAAAGCGCTACGCACGGGTATTGCGGTCGCAATGCTCACGGTGGCTTCGTACGCGGCGGCCCAGGGCCTGCGCGGCGACCACCCCGATACCTATGTCGTCCAGCGTGGCGACACGCTGTGGGACATCTCCGGGCGTTTCCTCGAGAAACCCTGGCTGTGGCCGGAGATCTGGCAGGCCAACCCGCAGATCGCCAACCCGCACCTGATCTATCCCGGCGACGTGATCAGCCTCGCCTACCTCGACCGCGTCGGCGTCACCGCCGGCCCGCGGACCGAAGCGGCGCCGATCGACGCCGTGCCGCTGTCCGAGGTCGCGCC
The DNA here is from genome assembly GCA_012510865.1 of Gammaproteobacteria bacterium. Taxonomy (GTDB): domain Bacteria; phylum Pseudomonadota; class Gammaproteobacteria; order Xanthomonadales; family Xanthomonadaceae; genus Luteimonas. The sequence goes on along the minus strand of JAAZHF010000006.1, from coordinate 2,383 downwards.
CTTCCTCAAGGACCTGAAGGTGGTCGACTCCTTCGACCACATGCCCTACGTGGTGGGCCTCGAGGAAGACCGGATGCGCGCCAGCCGCGGCCAGGTGGTCTACGTGCGCGGCCTCGGCCACGCGTCGCCGGGCACGCGCTTCGCCGTGCTGCGCCCGACCGTCCGCTACACGCACCTGCTGCGCGCGGGCCTGTGCTGCGACGTGTTCGACCATGACGAGCTCGATGCCACCGGCCGCCGCGGCGTCGACTTCGGCAAGTACTGGTCCAACGTGGTGACGCCGGACAAGGGCCAGGAAGTGCTCGGCCACGAGCTGATGCGCGTCGCCACCGGCACCCTGACCCGTGGCGAGGTCGGCGGGATCGAAGCCAGCACCGTGCTGCTCGACGAGGAGGGCCGCGAGGTCCGCGTCGGCGACCGCGTGGTGCCGGTGGACGCCCAGCCCTACGACCTGCAGTTCTTCCCGCACCCGCCGCGCGTCCAGACCGACTACGGCAAGGCGCGGGTGCTCGCGGTCGCGGACATGTACACCACCGGCGGGCCGCGCGACGTCATCGCGCTGTCGGTCGGCGCCCGCGAGGGGGTGGACAACGGCACCGTGTTCTCGATCTGGCGCGAAGGCGGCAACGTCGTCGACCGGGTGGAGAAGGGCCTGCACCGCGAGGCCGATACCGTGTCCTTCGACGAAAAGGTGCGCCTGCCCGACGAGTTCGCGGGCCACGTCATGGTCTTCCGCACCTTCGACCGCATGAGCTACGGCCTGGTCATGGACAGCGTGAAGCCGACGCGGGTGGGCTACCACCTGAAGCATCCGGACGCGCCCTACTGAGCGCGGGCGCCTGTCCCGACCGCACGCTGCGACGGCGCCCGAGGGCGCCGTCGCCGTTTCCGGCCCAGGCTGGGCCATGGACAGCGAAGACACCCTGGCCCTGCTGCGCCTGGTCGCGGCGGGCGGCCGCTCGGCGCCCCGCCGCCTGCTCCTCGAAGCGCACGGCAGCGCGGCCGCCGCCCTGGCCGCCGGGCCCGCGGCCTGGCGCGCTGCGGGCCTGGACGCCGCCCAGCGCGCAGCGCTGGGCGCCGCCGCCACCGGACGGACCCTGTCGCCCTGGCGGCACTGGCTCGAGGCCGCGCCCGGACGTCGCGTCATCGGCCTGCACGATGCCGGCTATCCGGCCCTGCTGGCCCGGCTGGGCAGCGCCCCGCTGGCGCTGTGGGTGGCCGGCGACCCCGGCCTGCTGTGGCATCCCTCGGTGGCCGTGGTCGGCAGCCGCGCAGCCAGCGCCGGCGGGCTCCGCAACGCGGGGGAATTCGCGCGCGCCTTCGCTCTCTCCGGCCTGGCGGTGACGAGCGGCATGGCCGCGGGCATCGACACCGCCGCCCACGAAGGGGCGCTGGCGGCTCCGGGCGGACGCACCGTGGCCGTCCTCGGGACCGCCATCGACAGGCCCTACCCCTCCCGGAACGCTGGCCTGTACGCGCGGATCGCCGCCTCGGGCGCCGTGGCCAGCGAGATCCCCCCGGGAGGGACCTACAGCCGCGGCGCCTTCCCAAGCCGCAACCGGATCGTGATGGGGCTGTCTCTGGGCGTGCTGGTGGTCGAGGCGGCCCTGCGCTCGGGCGCCGCCATCACCGCCCGGCTGGCCGGCGAGGAGGGGCGCGAGGTGTTCGCGATCCCCGGCTCGATCCACAATCCGAAGGCGCGCGGCTGCCACCGCCTGATCCGCGACGGGGCCGCCCTGGTCGAGACGCCGGACGAGGTGCTGCGGGCGCTGGAGCCGATCGCGGGCGCCCTCGGCGAGCTCTTGCGCGGGCGCCTGCACGGCCCCATCCAGGGGACCGGGAGCGCCGCGCCGGCAGCCGGGGACGGCGGCCAGCCCGCCGGCTCCGACCACCAGCGCTTGTGGCGCGCGCTGGGCCACGACCCAACCGGTATGGATGAACTGGTCGCGCGGACCGGATTGACGCCCGCGGAGCTAGGCAGCATGCTGCTCCTCATGGAGCTGGAGGGTCGTGTCGCGGTCGAGCACGGCCGGTACTCCCGTACGTCTCAGTAACGCGCCCGCGGGCGCAGGCCGGGGGGAAATGAAAGAGAGCATCCTTGACGTCCTGCTCTATCTGTTCGAACACTTTTTCACCGAAGACGCGGACCTCGTCCGCGATCGCGACTCCCTCCACAGTGGCCTGCTGCAGGCCGGCTTCAGCCCCGCGGAAACCAGCAAGGCCTTCGACTGGCTCGACGCCCTGGCGGCGCAGCGGCCCAGCGGCTGCGCCGTGCGGCCGGACGGCCCCACGCGCCTGTTCTCGCCGCGCGAAGAGGCCAAGCTCGACGTCGAAAGCCGCGGCTTCCTGATGTTCCTCGAGCAGCACGGCGTGATCGATCCCG
>JAAZHF010000046.1 GCA_012510865.1 Gammaproteobacteria bacterium | reverse complement strand
GTCGTAGGCGACGTCGGGAAGCGCCGGGGGCGGGTTGGAAGAGGTCACGCGGGGCCTGCCAGGCTGGAACGGTCCGCAATTCTAACGTGCAGGGGTGGGCAGCCCGCGCAACGCTGCATGCCGCGCGCGAATCACCCCGACGCGCGGGCGCCGCGCCAGGCGGCGAACAGCGCGCGCAGCGGCGGCACCGGTGCGCCGGGCCGCGCCAGGCGGGCGGCGACCAGGGCGGCGTGGATGCCGCGCGGACGAGTGCCGGGCCGCGAGGCCGATGGCGGGCGATCGACGGCACCGATCGGGTCCATCGACAGCGCGTGCAGCAGCGCGCGTTCGTCGAACAGGCTGTCGCGGATCGCCGCCGCGTCGCCCGCGCCGCGCGTGCCGTTCCGGAACAGCACGGCCTCGCAGTCGGCGACCGCGGCGGCGAATGCCTCGCCGGCATGGGCGCCCGCAGTGGCGGCGGGGGCCACCGGGGCGTCTCCGCCGGCGTCGTCGCGCAGGGCGCGCAGGTCCGGCAGCGCCCTGCCCAGCTGCAGCCACGGCGCCGGATGCGCCTGCAGCAGTGCGCCCAGCGGATGCCTGCGCGCACCCTTGGCCCAGCCGCCGAGCTCGTCCTGCCACCACGCGAGCTTGGCCAGCCCCGGCGTCGGGTCGCCCGTCCAGGCGGCGTCGGTGAATTCCTGCAGCAGGGTGTACCAGGCCTCCACCAGCGGGCGCTGCGCGGCCGGCACGAACACCATCGCCAGCTCCCATTCCGGCCAGCGTCCGCGCCACTTCGCGATGAACGTCCCGGCCTCGTCGCGGACGTCGACGCTCACGGCCAGGCGTCCGGGTCCAGCAGGTCCGCCGGGTGGCGGGCCATGGCATCGGCCTGCCAGGACAGCGGGTCGTCCTGCTGCAGGCGGTAGCCCCAGAGCGCGACCAGCGAACGCATCCCGGCGGCGCGCGCGGCGAGGATGTCGCGCTCGTCGTCGCCGACGTAGACGCAGTCGGCGATCGCGAAGCCCATGGCTTCGGCGGCGTGCAGCAGCGGCAGCGGATGCGGCTTGCGCTCGGCCAGGCTGTCGCCGCCGACGAGCACCCCGCAGCGCGCCTCCCAGCCCAGGCCCGGCATGAGCGCGCGCGCCAGGCGCTCTGGCTTGTTGGTGACGATGTCCCAGCGCGCGCCGTCGGCCTCCAGCGCGTCGAGCATCGCCTCGATGCCCTCGAACGGGGCGCCGTGGCGGCCGAGCTCCCCGGCATAGACCGCGAGGAACTCCTGGACCATCCCGGGCGGCACCTCGCCGCCCAGGTGCGGGAAGGCCGCGGCGCTCATCGCGCGCGCGCCCTTGGAGACGTGCTGGCGCAGGTCGGCCAGCGGCATCGGCGCCATGCCGCGCGCCGCGCGCATGCGGTCGATGGTGGCGGCCATGTCGGGCGCGCTGTCGAGCAGCGTGCCGTCGAGGTCGAACAGCACGCAGCGCGGGAAGCGCCGCCCGAACGGGCGCACGCGGCCTCCGGCCTGCGCGCCGCCGCCAGGTAGTTGACCCCGGTGCGCGGGGACAGCCGGGCGCGGTTGGCCCAGGGTTCGTAGGCCAGCCCGCTGACGTCCTCGAGCCCGAGCCCGGACTCGCGCAGCCACGCCGCCAGTTCGGACGGGCGGATGAAGTCGCGGTACTGGTGGGTGCCGCGCGGCAGCAGGCGGGCGACGTACTCGGCCCCGCCGATCGCCAGGGCGAAGGCCGCCGGCGTGCGGTTGAGCGTGGAGACGTAGAGCCAGCCGCCGGGCCTCAGCAGCCGTGCGCAGGCGGAGATGATCGCGCCCGGATCGGGGACGTGCTCCAGCATCTCCATGCAGGTCACCGCGTCGAACGAGCCCGGTGCCTCGTCCGCCAGCGCTTCGACCGCCTGGACCCGGTAGTCCACGCTGACGCCCGACTCCAGCGCATGCAGCCGCGCGACCCGGACGAGGTCGGCGGCGAGGTCGAGCGCGGTCACGTCGGCGCCGGCGCGGGCCATGGCCTCGCTCAGCAGGCCGCCGCCGCAGCCGACGTCGAGCACCCGCTTGCCGGCCAGCGGGCAGCGCCCGGCGACGTAGCCCAGGCGGACCGGATTGAGCGCATGCAGCGGTTTCTGCGGCCCCTCCGGGTCCCACCAGCGATTGGCGAGCTCGGCGAACTTGTCGAGTTCGGACTGGCGGAAATTGGGGGTTCCGGAGGAAGCGGTCATGGGGGGCCTGCCTGGGCTGTGGTGCGGACGCCGCGTCAGTGTGCGCCGGTGCGGATGCCGGCCATGCGCACGCGCCACTGGCGGGCCATGGCGACCAGGGCCGCGGGGTCCATGTCCACCAGCGCGCGCCCGCGCAGCCTGGCCACGCCGGCGATCCAGACGTCGCTGACCTGGTGGCGGCCGGCGGCGTAGACCAGCTGCGAGGCCACGTGGTGCAGCGGCTGGGTCTCGAGCTCGCCCAGGTCGATGCAGGCCATGTCGGCCTGCTTGCCCGGCTCGAGCGAGCCGACCAGGTGGTCGAGGCCCATCGCGCGGGCGCCGCCCAGGGTCGCCGCCCGCAGCGCGCTGAAGGCGTCCAGCCCGGCGGCGTCTCCGGCCACGGCCTTGGCAAGCAGGGCCGCCGTGCGGGTCTCGCCGACCATGTCGAGGTCGTTGTTGCTGGCGCAGCCGTCGGTGCCGATGGCCAGGGTCACCCCGGCCCGCTCCAGCGCGCAGGCCGGGCAGAAGCCCGAGGCCAGCTTCAGGTTCGATTCCGGGCAGTGCACCACGCTCACCCCGCGCTCGGCGCAGAGCTGGATCTCGGCGTCGGTGAGCTGGGTCATGTGCACCGCGATCAGGCGGTCGTTGAACAGGCCAAGGCGGTCCAGGCGGGCGATCGGGCGCTGGCCGTGCTCCTTCAGCGACTGTTCGACCTCCTGCGCCGTCTCGTGCAGGTGCAGGTGGACGGGCACGTCGAGCTGGTCGGCCAGCATCCGCACGCGCTCGAAGTTGGCGTCGTTGACGGTGTACGGCGCGTGCGGCGCGAACGCCATCGACACCAGCGGGTCGCCGCGCCACTGGTCGTGGACCTCGCCGGCCTTGTCGAAGTACTCGTCGTCGCCGCTGGCCCAGGCGGTCGGGAAGTCGATCACCGGCAGGCCGACGCGGGCGCGGAAGCCGTGGCGCTTGTAGACCGCGGCCTGCACGTCGGGGAAGAAGTAGTTCTCGTTGCAGCAGGTGGTGCCCCCGCGCAGCATCTCGGCGATCGCGAGGGTGATCCCGTCGGCGACGAAGTCCGGCGCCATCACCGCGGCCTCGATCGGCCAGATGTGGTCCTGCAGCCAGGTCTTGAGCGGCAGGTCGTCGGCGACGCCGCGCATCAGCGTCATCGGGTTGTGCGTGTGGGCGTTGACGAAGCCCGGCAGCAGCACGCCGTCGGGCCGCGACACGACCTCGGCCGGCGCGAAGCACGCACGCGCCTCGCCGCGCGGCAGGATCGCGACGATGGCGCCGTCGCGCACGGCCACGGCGTGGTCCTCGAGGACGACGCCGTGCGGCTCGACGGGTACGACGTGGCCGGCCTCGACCAGCAGGTCGCAGGCCTCGGGTGCCTCCCGGGCCCCCATCACTTGACCCGGCTGACGTACTCGCCGGAGCGGGTATCGACGCGGATCACCTCGTCCTGGCCCACGAACAGCGGCACGCGGACCACGGCGCCGGTCTCGAGCGTGGCCGGCTTGCCGCCGCCGCCCGAGGTGTCGCCGCGGACGCCCGGATCGGTCTGGGTGATCTTCAGTTCGACGAAGTTCGGCGCGGTGACCTGGATCGGGGTGCCGTTCCACAGCGTGACCACGCACTCCTCCTCGCCCTTGAGCCACTTCTCCGCGCCGCCCATGCCGGCCGCGTCGGCCTGCACCTGCTCGAAGGTCTCGGGGTTCATGAAGTGCCAGTACTCGCCGTCGGAATACAGGTACTGCATGTCGGTGTCGATCACGTCGGCGGCCTCGACCGAATCGGTCGACTTCATGGTGATTTCCTGCACGCGCCCGGACTTGCTCAGGCGGTACTTCACGCGGGTGAACGCCTGCCCCTTGCCCGGCTTGACGTACTCGGTGTCGGTGATGATCGCGGGTTCCGCGTTGACGAGGATCTTCATCCCGTTCTTGACGTCGTTCATGCCATAGCTGGCCATGCGTGCTCCTGCAGGGGTTCGGCGGGGGTGGACCGCTTGAGCGGCTAGAATATGCGGGAAATGATACCCGCAGCCCCCCTACCCATGCAGCCGCGCGGCTGGCAGCAGGCCTGGCGCGAGTCGGTCCGCGACCCGCGGGAGCTGCTGCGGATGCTCGGCCTGGAGCACGAGGCGGCGGCCGTGCCCGCGGAGGCGGTGGCCGCGTTCGCCCTGCGCGTGCCCCGCGGCTTCGTGGCCCGGATGCGCCACGGGGACCCCGCCGATCCCCTGCTGCGCCAGGTGTTGCCCAGGGTGGACGAGCTGCGCCAGGTGCCGGGGTTCGGCCTGGACGCGGTCGGCGACGCCGCCGCGCGGGTCGCCCGCGGCGTCCTGCACAAGTACGCCGGCCGCGCCCTCCTGGTCGCCACCGGCAGCTGCGCGGTCAACTGCCGCTACTGCTTCCGCCGGCACTTCCCCTACGGCGACGAAAGCGCGGCCGCGGCCGGCTGGGCGGAGGCCGTGGACGCGATCGCCGCCGACCCGGGGATCACCGAGGTGATCCTGTCCGGCGGCGATCCGCTGTCGCTGGCCACCCACAAGCTCGCCGGGCTGCCCGGTCGCCTGCGCGGCGTGGCCCCCGTCCGCCGGCTGCGGATCCACAGCCGGCTGCCCGTGGTCCTGCCCGAGCGCGTCGACGACGAGCTGCTGGAGTGGCTGCGCGGCCTGCCCTGGCCGGTGGCGGTGGTGGTCCACGCCAACCATGCCAATGAATTCGACGCCGACGTGGACGCCGCCATGGCCGCGCTGCGCGGAGCCGGTGCCAGCCTGCTCAACCAGGCCGTGCTGCTCGCCGGCGTGAACGATTCGGTCGATGCCCTCGCGGCGCTGTGCGAGCGCGGCTACGAGGCCGGGGTCCTGCCCTATTACCTGCACCAGCTCGACCGCGTCGCCGGCACCGCCCACTTCGAGGTCGGCGACGACCGCGCCCGCGCCCTGCACGCGGCGCTGGTCGCGCGCCTGCCGGGCTACCTCGTGCCGCGCCTGGTGCGCGAGGTCGCCGGCGATGCGTCCAAGCGCCCGCTGTGACCAGCGTCGCGGCAAGCGCGGGCGTGCGCCACGCGAAGGCGACGCCGGCGTGGACGCAGCGCGGCGGCGCATGGCATAACGCGGCTTCCACGGAGAGACCCATGTCGAAGAGCCAGGACACCGCGCTGCGGCTGATGATCGTCGATGACAGCCCGGAAGCGGCGGAGTCCATCGTCAGCGCCCTGCGCAACGCGGGCATCGCGGTGCGCCCCCTGCGCCCGGCCTCGGCCGAGGAGTTCGCGGCCATGGTCGGGGCCCAGCCGATGGACCTGGTCGTGGCCCAGGCCGGCTCGGCGGTCCTGCCGCTCCCGGCGGTCCTGCAGCAGGTGGCCGCCACCGGCAAGGACATCCCGGTGATCGCCCTGGCCGATACCCTCGACCACGAGGCCTACGTGCAGGCCATGACCTCGGGCGCGCGCGCGGTGGTCCTGCGCGATCCGCCGTCGCTGCTGCTGGCCGTGATCCGCGACGCCTGGGCCGACCTCGACGCGCGCCGCGCCCAGCGCCGGCTGGAGGCCCGCCTGCGCGAGACCGAGCGCCGCTGCGACGCCCTGATCGACTCCTCGCGCGATCCCATCGCCTACGTCCACGAAGGCATGCACATCCGCGCCAACCAGGCCTACCTGGAGATGTTCGGCTACGCCGACTTCGAGGACATCGAGGGGATGTCGCTGCTGGACATGGTGGCGCCGCAGCACGTCGAGGGCTTCCGCCAGCTGCTCAAGTCGCTCGCCCACGGCGAGGCGCCTCCGCCGCGCCACGAGCTCGAGGCCCGGGACGTCGAGGGCAACGTGTTCCCGGCGGCGATGGAATTCGTGCAGGCGCAGTACGAGGGCGAGCCCTGCGTGCAGGTGGTGATCCGTCGCCAGGAGCTCGACCCCGAGCTGGCGCTGGAGATCGAGGAACTGCGCCAGCGCGACCAGGCCACCGGCCTGTACAACCGTGCGACCTTCCTGCGCGCGCTCGAGGACGCCGTCGACGCCGCCGCCCAGGGCCGCGCCCAGCACGGGCTGCTGCTGGTCGAACCCGACCACTACCAGCGCCTGCTGGCCGACATCGGCCTGGACTCGGCCGACGACCTGCTGGCCGCGGTGGCCGCGCGCCTGTCCGCCGCCGCCGGCGACCGCGACGCCTTCGCCGCGCGCTTCGGCGAGCACACCCTCGCGCTGCTGGTGCGCAACACCGACCATGCCGGCACCCAGGCGATCGCGAACCGGGTGCTGGAAGCGTTCTCGGCGGACCTGTTCGAGATCGGTTCGCGCTCGAGCGTGATCACCGCCAGCATCGGCGCGGTGCAGGTCGGTGAGAAGATCGCCAGCGTCAGCCAGGTGCTGGCCAAGGCCAGCGAGGCCGTGGCCTCGGCAGCGGCCACCGGCGGCAACCGCTTCGAGCTGTTCGATCCCAGCGCCGTGGACCGGGCCGAGGAGGAGCACATCCAGGCCTGGGTGACCCGCCTGCGCGACGCCCTCGACCACGAGGGCTTCGTCCTGCACTACCAGCCGGTGATCAACCTCCAGGGCGACACCGGCGCCGTGTACGAGTCCTTCCTGCGCCTGAAGGGCGCCGACGGCGAGCTCATCAAGCCGCTCAGCTTCCTGCAGATCGCCGAGGAGCACGGCCTGCTGTGGGAGATCGACCACTACGTCGTCGGCCGCGCGATCGCGGTCATGGGCGAGCGCATCCGCGCCCACAAGCCCACCACCCTGCTGGTCAAGGTCAGCCAGGCCTCGCTGGCCGACGACAGCCTGCCGCGCTACATCGGCGAACAGCTGCTGGCCCACGGGGTGCCGGGCGAGTACCTCGTGCTGGAGCTGGCCGAGGCCAAGGTCTTCACCCACCTCAAGGCCGCCCGGGAATTCGCCGCCGCGGTCTCGCGCCTGGATTGCCGGATCGCGCTGGAGAACTTCGGCGCCGGCCTGGATTCGTTCCAGCTGCTCGCGCACCTGAAGCCGAACATGCTGAAGATCGACCCGGGCTTCATCGAGGAGCTGCCGGCCAACGCCGACAACCAGGAGCGGGTGCGGGAGATCGCCGCCAAGGCGCGCGAACTCGGCATCCAGACCATGGCCGACCTGGTGTCCGACGCGGCCACGATGAC
>JAAZHF010000045.1 GCA_012510865.1 Gammaproteobacteria bacterium | reverse complement strand
CTCCCCAGCAGCCATGGCGCTACGGCTGCGATTGTCCGGATCATCATCGCCCCCTCCCTGCCGGCCCGTTGCAGGCCTGGCTCCGTGGATTAGCGGCGTCCCCGACACCTTCCGGAGCGTCCGGGTTCGTAGTAACACCCAATCATCTAGGTTTCAAGCCGCTGTCATGCTGTAGTTGGCAGCCGCAGCGTCAGTGCTTGCGCAACAGAAAAGCCCCGCGTGTGCGGGGCTTTCCAGAGTCGCGGGACGGCAGCGGCGGGATCAGTCGCCCATCTGCTTCTGCAGGTGCTCCCAGCGCTCCTGCTCGTCGATGGTGCGCTCGGCGGTCAGGCGGGCTTCGAGCCGGTCGAGGCCGATCTCTTCGCCGGAGTCGATGCTGAAACCGTATTCACCCGAATCCACGCGCTTCAGCGTGCTGTCGATCTTGCCGATCAGCTTGCGGTAGCGGTCGCGGGTACGCAGCTCCAGCGAGTTCTCGGTCTCGCGGGTGGCGCGCTCGGCGTCGTCGCCGACGTCGCGGACTTCATCCTTGAGGTTCTCGATCGTCTGCTTGGACTCCTCCACCAGGTCTGCGCGCCAGTCCAGCAGGCGCTGGCGGAAATACTCGAGCTGCAGCGGGCTCATGTACTCCTCGGCGGGATCCGGCCGATAGCCCTCGGGCAGGATCGGGCGGCCGGTGGCCTCGTCGGTCCTGTAAGGAATGACCTTGTAGCGGGTCTTCGGCGCCGGCGGCACGGCGGGACGGCTGGCCAGGACACGCGCCACCTTTCCGGTGACCCGGGCCTTGCGCACCGGCTGCGCCGGCGCGACCTTGGTCGAGGGCTTGGAGGCCGCCTTCTTGGCCGCCACCTTCTTTGCCGGGGCGGCCTTCGTCGTGGCTGGCCTGGCGGGGGCCGCCTTCTTCGCCGCGGTGGCGGGCGCCGCGACCTTCTTCGCCGCGACCTTCTTCGCCGCGACCTTCTTCGCCGGCGCGCTCGCGGCCGGGGCCTTCACCGCCGCCCTGGCTGGCGCCTTCTTCGCGGCCACGGCCTTCTTCGCCGGGGCCTTGGTGGCAGCCTTCTTCGCCGGTGCAGGCGCCTTCGTCGCGGCAGCCTTCTTCGCCGCGGGCGCGGTCGCCCGGGTCGCGGCCTTCTTCGCGGCCCTGGCCGGTGCCTTCACCGCCGCGGAGGTCTTCTTCGGAGCGGCCTTCGTCGCCGCGGCCCGGGTCGGGGCCGCCTTCTTCGGGGCGGCCTTCGCAGCCTTCTTGGCGGCGGGCTTGGCCGCCTTCGCGGCCTTCTTCACGGTCTTCTTCACTGCCACGTTCGGCGATCCTTCTTGGAGAAGTGGGCGCCGGACGCCTCGCAGGCGGCCGGCCGCCGGCCATGCAGCGGGAGCGGGGCAATCACCGATACGCGCCGCTGGGCGGCGACGATTGACGTGTCCGGCCACCGGGCTACGTCCACGCGGACGCGCTGGTGGCCGGCGCCACACTCCCGTCGCTTGGACGGGAAAGCAGGGTGTTATACCCTGCCGTGACTGTACCGGCAACCGCGGCGCGCCGCGCGCCCTGACCGCCGACGCCCCCGTGATCGACCGTTTGCTCATCGCGCTGCTGCGCGGCTACAAGCGCTGGCTCAGCCCCTTGCTCGGCCCGCGCTGCAGGTTCGTACCCAGCTGCTCGGAATACGCCATGCAGGCGATCGCGCTGCACGGCGCGCTTCGCGGCTGCTGGCTCGCGGCGCTGCGGATCGGGCGCTGCCATCCCCTCCATCCCGGCGGCCTGGACCCGGTGCCGCCCCGCGACGACGGACCCCGCGACCCATGACCGACACCCTGATCCTGAACGCCCGCCTGGTGAACGAGGGCCGCGAATACGACGCCGACCTGCGCATCCGCGACGGCCGCATCGACGCCATCGGCAGCCTGACGCCGCGCGCCGGCGAGGCCGTGGTCGACGCGGCCGGCCACCACCTGCTGCCGGGCATGATCGCCGACCAGGTGCACTTCCGCGAGCCGGGGCTCGAATACACGGGCGACATGGCCACCGAGTCGGCCGCGGCCGTCGCCGGGGGCCTGCCCAGCTTCATGGACATGCCCAACACCAGTCCGCCGACGCTCGACGCCGCCGCGCTGGAGGACAAGTACGCCCGCGCGGCCGGCCGCGCCCGCGCCAACCACGGCTTCTTCATGGGCGCCAGCAACGACAACCTCGAGGCGGTCCGCGCGATCGACCCCCGCGCCACGCCCGGGCTGAAGGTGTTCATGGGCGCGTCCACCGGCAACATGCTGGTCGACGACCCCGGCACCCTGGAT
>JAAZHF010000044.1 GCA_012510865.1 Gammaproteobacteria bacterium | reverse complement strand
GCTGCGCCAGCACCGACCCCTCGGCCGGCGCGGCCAGGTCGTCGTCGACCATCACCCGCGCGAGCCAGTTGCCCGACGGGTCCCCGCCGCCGGCCAGCCACCCGCACAGCCCGCCGTGGAGCTCCGGCGCCGACGCGGCGACCCCCGCCTCGCGGCAGGCCCGTTCGACGTCGGACAGGGAGGGAAGCGGCTCGGGCATGGCAAGGGACACCGGGTGGACGCAGGGCCGTGGGAGTGTACCGCCACGCGCCGCTTGTTGCCGGTGCTCGCGCACGCCTACACTGCGGTGACCGCTTGGGGAGGCGGGAGGACAAGGCGCGTGCCAATGGGCGCAGAATCGGGCTTGGCCATCGTCGCGGCGGCAGCAATGCTGCTGGCGGCGGGCTGCGTCGCGCTCGCGCTGCGCGGTCGCGCGGCGCGCCGCGAAGCACAGCGGCTGCGCGAGCGCGAACGCGGCCTGCGGATGGCGCTGTGGGCCAGCGGGCAGCGCTACTGGGACTTCCACGTGCCCACGGCGCGGCTCCGCTACCTGGTCGCCAGCCGGGACGGCAGCGACGACTTCGGCCTGGACTCCGAGGAGGCCGAGCCGGCCGCGGTGATCCATCCCGACGACCTGCCCGCCGCGGTCGCCGCGATGCGCCGCCACGTGGCCGGCGAGACCGGTGAGTACTGCTCGGAGCACCGCGTGCGCGCCGGCAGCCCGCTGTCCACCCGCGGCGACTGGATATGGATCCGGGCGCGCGGGCGCGCGGTGGAGTTCCATCCCGACGGTTCGATCCTCCGCGTCGCCGGGACGTCGGTCGACGTCGGCCGACGGCGCGAGGTCGAGCGCGAGAACCGCATCGCCAGCGAAGTGCTGCGCAGCATGAACGAGGCGGTGGCGGTGCTGGACGCGCAGTTCCGGTTCCTGTCCGTGAACCCCGCGTTCACGCGCATGACCGGCTATCCCGCGGCCGAGGTCGCCGGCCGCGGCGCCGAGCTGCTGGACAGCATCGAGCACAGGCCGGGCAACGGGCGGGCCATGCGGCAGGCGCTGGAGCGCGACGACCGCTGGTCGGGCGAGATGTGGCAACGGCAGTGCAGCGGCGAGGAGTTCCTGTGCGCGGTCGAAGCCGCCACCGTGGTCGGCGAGGAGGCCGACGGCGGCCGCATGTACGTGCTGATGCTGGCCGACATCACCCTGCAGAAGCGCGCCGAGGAGGAGCTGCGCTACCTCGCCAACTTCGACGCCCTGACCAACCTGCCCAACCGTTCGCAGCTCGCCGAGCGCCTGTCGCGGGCGATCGTCCGCGCGCGGCGCGAGGGCACGCGCGTGGCGGTGCTCTTCCTCGACCTGGACCGGTTCAAGGACATCAACGACTCGCTCGGCCACGCCGTCGGCGACCGCATCCTGCGCGCGGCCGCGGCCCGCCTGCAGCAGGCCGTCGGTCCCGGCCAGACGGTGGCGCGCCTCGCCGGCGACGAGTTCACCGTGATCCTCGAGGACCTCGAGGCGCCCGAGGACGCCGAGCGCGTCGCACGCGAGATCATCCAGGCCTTC
>JAAZHF010000461.1 GCA_012510865.1 Gammaproteobacteria bacterium | reverse complement strand
GTTCTTCGCCATCGCCCGGGTCTTCCGGCGCTGGGCCGCGAGCTGGCTGCTGCTGGCATCGATGGCCAGCGCGGTGCTGCGCTGGTGGGCGACGGCGCTATGGCCCGGGAACCTGCCCGTGATGCTGGTCGCGCAGGCCACGCACGCGCTGAGCTTCGCCGCGTTCTTCGCGGCCGCGATGCAACTGCTGGCGCGGCACTTCCCGGGCCCTCTGAACGGCCACGCACAGGGTCTCTTCTACGGCTTTTCCTCGGGCCTGGGCGGCGTGCTGGGCGCCCTGGTCGCAGGGCAGCTGTGGCCCCATGGCGAGGGGCGGGTGGCCTTCCTCGCCGCCGGAACGTTCGCCCTGGCCGGCTGCGTCATCGCCTGGATCTGGGTGGTGCCACGCCGTGGCAACCCTGCGGCGTCCTCCGATCCCGGGTAGCGCCAGGCGCGTGATGCCACCCACGCCGGGGAATGCCTACCAGACCAGGTCGTCCGGCACCTGGTACTTCGGATCGGAGTACGGCTCGTCGGCGGCCGGCGCGTCCGGGTCGACCCTCAGGGCCACTGCGGCGGGCAAGATCGCGGCGGCCTCCGCCAGGACGTCGGCGGCTACGATGAGGTAGCGCCCGTTCAGCTGGACGACGCCCAGCTCGCCGGCGTTGAGCGCGCGCAGCTGGTCGGCGGTCACGTGGACGCGCTTGATCCTGCCGCCGTATTCGAAGTGGCGGACATGCTCGGCCTCGGCGGCGTTGAGGCCCTTGCCGTCGAGGAACGCGGCCAGCTTCGCCTGGGCCTCGCGGCGGGCGCGCGCGGCCTCCTGCTTCTCGCGCTCGGCGCGGATGCGCTCGTCCTTCTCGCGCTGGGCGCGGATGGCGTAGGCCTTGGCGAGGTCGATGTCCTCCTGGCTGCGCCGGCCGGGATTCCCGCCCGGCTTCCGTGCGCGCTTCGCCCCGGGCGCACCGCCCCGGCCACTCCTCCCGGCCGGCCTTTCGTCCTTGCCGTCCTTGCCCACGCGGCCGTCCGGCCGCGCCTGGCCGCCCTGTCCGTCGCGGCGGCGCGGTCCCTTCGGCTTCCCGGTCGCCTCCGAAGGCTTGAAGCCCAGGCCCAGAAGCTGGTCTTTCAGCGAATCGCTCATCGTCGTTTCAGTAGTGCGGCGGGGGCGGTTCGTCGGCCGGGTCGCCGGTGACGCCCGGGCGGCTGGCGTGCAGCTCCTCCAGCGCGCGGCGCAGCAGCACTTCGTTGCGCGACAGTTCCAGGCGCGCCTGGGCCAGCGCGTCGCTCAGCTCGGCGACGGCCTGCTCCTGGAACGCCAGGCGCGTCTCCAGTTCGACCACGCGTTCCTCCAGCCCGGACGACATCTCAGGGCACCCGCACCGAACGTCCGCGGCCGATGCCGTAGTAGGCAAGGCCCGCCTCCTCGGCGTCCTCGGGCCGGTAGATGTTGCGGCCGTCGAAGACGACCGCGTCGGCCAGGCGCGCACGCAGCCGCGCCAGGTCGGCGCTGCGGAACTGCTTCCACTCGGTCACGACC
>JAAZHF010000460.1 GCA_012510865.1 Gammaproteobacteria bacterium | reverse complement strand
GCCGTGGACGAACCGAAAACCCCGCCGCACGACGCGGCACGTCAGGAAGATGCGCTCGCCGTTGGCGGCGATGGCATCGGAGTGGAAAACGAATGACCCAGGAAAAGACGGGTGGCCGCAAGCTGACGCTCAAGCGCAGTGCCGCCGCCGACACCGGCGCCCCGCGCCTCGAAGAGCGCCTGCACAAGGTCCTGGCGCAGGCCGGCCTCGGCTCGCGCCGCGCGCTCGAGCAGCGCATCGCCGACGGCCTGGTCAAGGTCAACGGCGAGGTCGCGCAGGTCGGGATGAGCATCAGCGGCGGCGACCGCGTCGAGCTCGACGGCAAGACCTTCGTCGCCAGCGCCCTCGCCGAACCGGCCCGCGTGCTGCTCTACAACAAGCCCGAGGGCGAGGTCACCACGCGCGAGGACCCCGAAGGCCGGCCGACGATCTTCGATTCCCTGCCCGCCCTGAAGGGCGCGCGCTGGATCGCGATCGGCCGCCTCGACATCAACACCACCGGCCTGCTCCTGCTCACCACCGACGGCGAGCTGGCCAACGCGATGATGCACCCCTCGTTCGAGGTCGAGCGCGAGTACGTCTGCCGCGTCCGTCCGCCCGAGGGGCAGGAGACGGTGCCGGAGAACATCGTGGACCGCCTGCAGCGCGGCGTCGCCCTCGAGGACGGGCCCGCGCGCTTCGACGCCATCAAGCGCATCGGCGGGACGGACTCGAACGAGTGGTTCCAGGTGGTGGTCAAGGAAGGCCGCAACCGCGAGGTCCGCCGGCTGTGGGAGTCCCAGGGCTGCCAGGTCAGCCGCCTCAAGCGCATCCGCTACGGTTCGGTCGAGCTGCCGCAGCCCCTGCTGCGCGGGCAGTCGCAGGAGCTTGCCGACGACCGGGTGCAGGCGCTGCGCACGCAGCTGGGCCTCGAGGACGGCGCTCCCGCCGCGCTGACGCTGCTTCCGGTGATCGGCCAGCGCCGCGCCGCGAAGTCGACCGTCCACGTCGGCGGGCAGCACCGCAGCAACGGCTACGTCGGTGGACACACCACGGCCGACGAAGGCCGGGAGCTGCGCCTCTTCGACAACGTCCGGGAGGTCGGCGGCCGCCGCCGCCAGCGCAGGCCTCAGGGCGGCCTCACGCTGACCGGCTAGGCCGCCGCTCGCCAGTCGCACAAGCCGCTGAAGGCCCGGAAGGACAAGCGCGCGCTGCCGGACGGCAATCCGGCCGCATTCCGCAGCTGGTACGTGCCCGACGGCGTGGACACGGGCCCCGCCGGACATCGCAACGCGGGCCCCGGGGCGCGCAAGCCCGGCGGCAAGCCGGGCGGTGGCCGACCGGGCGGGCGCGCCGCCGCGGCCGGCAAGCCCGCGCGCGCGGCGCACCCGTACGGGCACCCGGGGAATGCGCCGGTGTTCCCGTCCGACCATGCGACGCCCGGCGGCTTCGACCGTCCGCGCGGCCCGCGCGCCGGGCGCCCCGGCGGCAAGCCCGGCGGCGGCAAGCCCGGCGGGGGCAGGCCGGGAGGCCGCAGCGCCGGCGGCCCGCGTCCGGGCGGTGGTCGCCCGCAGGGTCCCGGACCCCGCGGGCCCCGTGGCCCCGGCGGCGGCGGTCGCCGCGGCGCCTGAGGCGGGAGCTCAGCCCAGGGTGAAGGCGTCCCCGTCCCCGAGCGCGGGGAAGCGTTCGCGGTGCGCCGCGAGTTCGCTGGCCAGCAGGGTGGTGGTCGCCACCACCTCCTCGTCGGCGCATTCGCTCAGCGGGGTGCCGAGGAAGTCGATCACCGCGCTGTCGCCCGAGTACGCGAGCCCGTTGCCGTCCCGGCCGACGCGGTTGAGGCCGGCGACGTAGCAGAGGTTCTCGATCGCGCGCGCGCGCAGCAGCGTCTTCCACGCGTAGGCGCGCGCCGCCGGCCAGTTGGCGACGTACAGCTGCAGGTCGAACGCCGGCCGGCCGTCGGCGTCGAGCGTGTTGCGCGCGAACACCGGGAACCGGAGGTCGTAGCAGACCAGGGGATTCACCCGCCAGCCGCGCAGCTCCACCACCAGGCGGTCGCGGCCCGCGGCATAGCGCTCGTGCTCGCCGGCGTAGGTGAACAGATGGCGCTTGTCGTAGTGCGCCAGGCTGCCGTCCGGGCGCGCCCAGACCATGCGGTTGTACACGGCGTCGCCGTCGCGCAGCTGCACGCTGCCGGTCACCACCGCGCCCAATGCCGCCGCCTGGTCGCGCATCCAGCGCACCGTCGGACCGTCCATGTCCTCGGCGCGGTCGATGGCGTCGTTGCTGAAGCCGCTGGTGAAGGTCTCGGGCAGCATCACCAGGTCGGTGATGCCGCGCAGCGGTGCGATGAGGTCCCCGTAATAGGCCCGGTTGCCCTCGGGGTCGTGCCAGAGCGTGTCGCCCTGGACCAGGGAGATGCGGAGATTGTCCATGCCCCGATCTTAGTCCGCCCGGCGCCTCCGTGGCTCCCCGGGGCGGCGCTAGAGGCGCTCCAGGCGCTCGATCGCGGCATCCAGGGTCGGCTGCGCCTTGGCGAAGCACAGTCGCGCCAGCCGCTGTCCCGGCGGCGGCGTTTCGTAGAACGGCGACAGCGGGATCGAGGCCACGCCGTGCTCGATCGTCAGCCAGCGGCAGAACTCCGCGTCGGGCAGGTCGCTGACGGCCGAGTAGTCCACCAGCTGGAAGTAGCCGCCGGCCACCGGCAGCGGTCGCAGCTTCGTGCCGGCCAGCCGTTCGCGGAAGGCGTCGCGCTTGGCCTGGTAGAACGCGCCCAGGCCGAGGTGGTGCCCGGGCTCCTCGCGCAGCATCCCGGCGAAGGCGTGCTGCGCCGGCGCGAAGGTGCAGAACACGTTGTACTGGTGCACCTTGCGGAACTCCAACGACAGCCCGGGCGGCGCGATGCAGTAGCCGACCTTCCAGCCCGTGCAGTGGTAGGTCTTGCCGAAGCTCGAGACCACGAAGGCGCGCTCGCGCAGGGCCGGGTAGCGCACCGCCGACTCGTGG
>JAAZHF010000043.1 GCA_012510865.1 Gammaproteobacteria bacterium | reverse complement strand
GGCGCCGGCGGCCAGCAGCAGCCGTGGCCGCCGTGGCGGGTGCCGCTGTCCGCGGCGACCGCGGCGCCCGTGGTCTCGCCGCGCGCGCTGGCGGCCTGGTGCGCGGCGATCACCTGGGCCACGCAGGCCGTGACCCGCTTGCCCATGTCGATGTGCAGGAACTCGTTGGGGCCGTGCGCATTGGAATGCGGGCCGAGCGCGCCGGTGATCATGAACTGCGCGCCGGGGAACTTCTCGCCAAGCATGCCCATGAACGGGATCGAGCCGCCTTCGCCCATGTACATCGCCGGGCGCCGGTAGAAGGCCTGGCTGGCCGCGTCGACCGCGCTTTCCAGCCAGGGCGCCATCGCCGGCGCGTTCCAGCCGGTGGATGCCTTCTCGAGCTCGAGCGTCACCCTGGCGCCGTTCGGCGGATCGCGCAGCAGGGCCTCCTGCAACAGCTCGCCGGCGCGCTTGCCGTCGAGCGTGGGCGGCAGCCGCAGCGACAGCTTGACCGCGGTGTGCGGGCGCAGCACGTTGCCCGCGGACTCGAGCGTGGGCATCCCGCCGATGCCGGTCACCGACAGCGCCGGCCGCCAGGTGCGGTTGAGCACCAGTTCGGTGAGATCGTCGCTCATCGGCGTCATGCCGGGCAGGAAGGGGAACTTGTCGAACACGGCCGTGTCCAGCACCTCGGCGCACTTGCGCGCCTGGGCGAGCCGGTCCGCGGGAATCTCCGCGTGCAGGCCCTCGAGCAGGATGCGGCCGGTGTCCTCGTCCTCGATGCGCGACAGCAGCTGGCGCAGCAGGCGGAAGCTCGAGGGCACGACGCCGGAGACGTCGCCGGAGTGCACGCCCTCGTCGAGCACCTTGACCGTGAAGTTGCCGCCGGCCAGCCCGCGCAGCGACGTGGTGCACCAGAGCTGCTCGTAGTTGCCGCAGCCCGAGTCCAGGCAGACCACCAGCGAGGGCTGGCCGATGCGGTCGGCAAGGTGGTCGACGTAGGCGGGCAGGTCGTAGCTGCCCGATTCCTCGCAGGCCTCGATCAGGACCACGCAGCGGGCGTGCGGCAGCTTCTGCTCCTGCAGCGCCATGATCGCGGCCAGCGAGCCGTAGATCGCGTAGCCGTCGTCGGCGCCGCCGCGGCCGTACAGCTTGCCGTCGCGCAGCACCGGCTTCCACGGGCCCAGGTCGTCGTCCCAGCCGCTCATCTCGGGCTGCTTGTCGAGGTGGCCGTACAGAAGCACGCAGTCGTCGGCGTTGCCGCCGTTGGCGGCGGGGATGTCGATGAAGATCAGGGGAGTGCGGCCTTCCAGGCGCACCACTTCGAGCTGCATGCCCGGGATCGGCTGCTTGCGCGCCCAGTCCTCCATCAGCCTGACCGCGTCGTCCATGTAGCCGTGCTTCGCCCAGTCTGCGTCGAACATCGGCGACTTGTTCGGGATGCGGATGTACTCGACCAGCTGGGGCACGATCTCGTCGTCCCACTTCGAGGAGACGAAGCGCTCGGCGCGGGTGGGGTCGATCAGGCTGGTGTCCATGGGGGAGTCCTGCGTTCAACGGTGAAACCGTGATTCTACGCCCCCCGGGGTCGGGGTTTCCGGACGCGGCGGGGCGCGGGACACCGTCAAGGGCGCGGGCGCCGCGGCGATGGACCGGGCGGGCGGCGGGGCCGGAGACTGGCCCTGCCGGTGCCAGGACGGCCCGGCGATGGAATCCAACATACGCAAGGAGAGCACCATGATTCCCCTGAAGTCCGTGCTTGCACCCGTGCTGCTGTCGCTGCTCATGGCCGGCAGCGCGTTCGCCAGCGAGAAGGTCAACATCAACACCGCCGACGCCGAGACCATCGAGCGCGTGCTGGTCAACATCGGGGCGGCGAAGGCCGAGGCCATCGTGGCCTACCGGAAGGCGAACGGTGCCTTCAAGAGCGCCGACGAGCTCGCCAACGTCAAGGGCGTCGGCCTGAAGACGATCGAACGCAACCGCGACCGGATCGTGGTCGGCGCCGCCGCGCCCGCCACGGCGAAGCCCGCGGCCAGCAAGCCCGCGGCCGCGCCGACGCCCTGACCGGTCCGCTCCGTTCCGGGCGCAGGGACGCGCCGGTACGAGGCGGATGCCATCGGGCGGCGCCTGGCGGCATCCGTCCGGCAGCACGGCGTGCGGGGACGCAGGGACGCGTCCCGCGCGCCTCCGTGCATCCGCGGCGCGGCGCTACACTGGCGACATGTCCAGCGACGCGGCCTTCGCGCGGCATCTCCCGGCCTGCGGCTACCGGCGCCTGCGCTGGCGCAACGGCCTGGGCTGGACGCGCGAGATCCATGCGGCAGCGGCGGGCGTCGGGGAGGGTTGGGACTGGCGCCTGTCGATCGCCGAGATCGAGGCCGACTCCCCGTACTCGTCCTTCCCCGGCATCCAGCGCGAGCAGGTGCTGCTGGCAGGCGAAGGCCTGGCCCTGGATTTCGGCGACGGGTCCGAGCACCTGCTCGCGCCGCCGCACGGGCGCCAGCGCTTCAGCGGCGACGCCGTGGTGCATGCGCGCCTGCGCGCCGGACGGGTCGAGGTATTCAACCTGATGTGGCGAGGGGAGCGCGTGGCGCCGCGCGTGCTGCACCGGCCGCTGGTGGGGTCGATGCTGCTGTTCGTCGACCCCGCGAGCACCTGGGCGGTGCACGTGGTGGCCGGTCGGGCCACGATCGGCGAACGCAATGCGCTCCCGCTGCTCGAAAGGGGCAACAGTGCGCTGCTCTCCGCGGGTGGATCGCGCCACCGGCACGTTCTCGAGGGCGCGGGCGAGCTGCTGCTGGTGCAGGGCGACCCGGTGGACCGCTGAGCCGCGGAGTGGCGGGCCCGGGTCGACCCCAGCCCGGTCCGACCCGCGCGCGTCCTCAGTAGACGTCCCGGCGATAGCGGCCCGCGGCCCGCAGGTCCTCGACGCGGCCGTCGCCAAGGACCTCGCGCAGCACGGCGTCCACGCCGGGCGCCATGCCCTGCAGGCTGCCGCAGACCAGGATCGTGGCGCCGTCGTCGACCCACTCGCGCAGGCGCGCGGCGCCGGCGCGCAGTGCGTCCTGCACGTAGCCGGGATGGACCGCCGCACGCGCGCCGCCGTCGGCCGGGCCGGGCAGGCCGGCGCCCGAGGCATCCCGCGAGAACGCGAGGTCCAGGCGCGCCAGGCGGCCTTCGCCGAGCCAGCGCAGGACGTCCTCGCGCAGGTGGAAGTCGCAGGCCGCGTGGCGCTCGCCGAACAGCAGCCAGCTGCGATGGCCACCGGCGGCGATGCGTTCGGCCAGGTGCGAGCGCAGGCCGGCGATGCCGGTGCCGTTGCCGACCAGCACCAGCGGCACGTCCGCGCCGGGGCCGTGGAAGCCGGGGTTGGCGCGGATGCGCAGGTCGACCCTGCCCCCGCGCGGCACGTGGTCGCACAGCCAGCCGCTGCCGATGCCGGGACTGCCGTCGGGGCGCAGCATGCGCCGCAGCAGCAGACGCAGCGGGCCTTCGCCCGGCACCGAGGCGATCGAGTATTCACGGTGCGGCAGCGGCCGCAGGCGCGATGCCAGGGCCTGCGCGTCCAGTCCGCGGACCTCGCCGGGGTCGGGCAGGTGCGATCGGGCGAGCAGGTCGCGCAGCGACGCGCGGACCTCGCCGGCGTGCACCCGGGTCGCGGGGTCGAGGCCGGTGGCCACGAGCAGTGCGACCACCGCGGCGGGCGCCTGGCGCGGCCCGATCTCGGCGATGTCGCCGGCGCGCCAGCGTGGATCGCTGCCGGTCGGCGGCGACAGCCGGAGCTCGTGCACGGAACCGCCCGCGCTGCCGGGGTTGAGCTCGCGGCGCGCGGCCAGGGTCCAGGGTGCGTAGCGCGCCGGCGACCAGTCGCGCAGCTCCGGCGCCCCGGCGGCGACGCCGAGGTGGTGCTGCCAGCGGCGCAGCGCGGCGGGGTCGCCGTTGTCGACCTCGACGACGTCGAACAGCGGGCGCGCGCCGGCGCCACGCAGCCAGGCGTCGAGCGCGTGGCCGAAGGCACAGTAGTTCCGGTAGCTGCGGTCGCCCAGCGCCAGCACGGCGTAGCGCAGGCCGGGCAATGCCAGCCCGGGGTGCATGGTGTCGCGGACGAAGGCCGCGGCCGGGTCGGGAGGGTCGCCCTCGCCGGTGGTGCTGGCGACGAACAGCGCCTGGCGCGCGGGCGCGAGGGTCGCCGCGTCGAGCGCGCCGATGCCGCGCAGGCGCGCGGGCAGGCCGGCGGCGCGCAGCGAGTCCACGGTGCGCTGCGCCAGCTCCAGTGCCTGGCCGGTCTGGCTGGCGTGCACGACCAGCCATTCGCCGTCGGCGGGGATGCCGGCCGCGGCGGACTCGGCCGCCGCGCGGGCCTGTTCGCGGCGGCGCGCGCGCCACAGCTGCGCGGCGCTGGCGCCGACGTAGGCGGCCGCGAGCAGGCCCGCCAGCCACGCCTGGGCCGGGGACGGGGCGGCCGGCCACCAGGGTGCCTCGTGCATCGGGACGAACGCGGCGGCCAGCGCGCACAGGACCAGCAGGATGCAGGCCTGCGCGGCGCGCGCGCCGGCCGGGAAGCGTGCGGTACTCACGCCGACAGCCACCGCGCGAAGGCATCGGTGGCGCATTCGCGCGGGCCATCGTCGCCGCGCAGCACGAAGCGCGCGGCGATGCCGCGTGCGCGGGCCAGCGCGAGGCCCTCCCCGGCGCCGAGCACGGTGAATGCGGTCGCCCAGGCGTCGGCCGCGAGCGCGGTGGCGGCGACCACGGTCACCGCGGCCGGCGCGTGGCCCACCGGAGCGCCGGTGCGGGGATCGATCGTGTGCGAGTACAGGCGGCCGTCGCGTTCGAAGCGGTGCCAGCGGTCGCCCGAGGTCGCCACCGCGGCGTCGTCCAGGGCCAGGACGCAGGGCGCCATGGCGGCGGCGGGATCGCGGGCGGCCGCCGCGTCGCCCTCCGGGCCGTCGTCCGCGCCGTCGTCCGGCCAGGCCTCCGCCAGCACCTGCCAGGGCCGGCCGTCGGGCTTGCGGCCGTAGCCGCGCAGTTCGCCGCCGACCTCGACCAGCGCCGCCGGCACGCCGCGCGCGCGCAGCCAGGCCACCGCGGCGTCCACGCCGTGGCCCTTGGCGATGCCGGACAGGTCCAGGCCGACGCCGCCGGGCTGCAGGGCCCGGCGGCCGTCGACGTCCAGCTCGACGCGGCGCCAGCCGACCCGCGCGCGCGCGGCCGCCAGCGTGCCTGCGTCGGGCACCGCACCGCCGCGGCCGCCGGGGCCGAAGCCCCAGGCCTCCACCAGCGGCCCCACGGTGGGATCGCACGCGCCGCCGGACGCGTCGGCGATCGACAGGGCCTCGCGCAGCACGTCGAAGAACGGCTGCGGCAGGGCCTGCCAGGTGCCGGCGGGCGCGCGGTTGTAGCGGCTGATGTCGGAGCCGGCGTCCCAGGTGCTCATCTGCGCGACCACCTGGTCCAGGCAGGCCTGGATGCCGTCGTGCAGCGGGTGCAGGTCGGCACCGGGCGGCGCCGACACCGACGCGTGCCAGAGCGTGCCCATGGTGGCGCCGCCCAGCGCGTGCACCGCGTGGGCGGGATGCGCGCCGGGGCCGGCGTGCGCCTCCATTACTGCGGCAGCACTTCCAGCGTGGCCACGTAGCCCAGGCGGCGGGCGTTGGCCTGGGGCAAGGTCGCGCGGTCGTCGCGCAGGTTGGCCTCGAGCCAGTACATGCCGGCTTCCGGCCAGGTCACCGTGAACTCGCCGTTGGCGTCGGTGGTGGCCAGGATCTCCTCCTGGGCATTGCGGTAGCGGGTGCCGCCGCGGGTGATTTCGAAC
Organism: Gammaproteobacteria bacterium; assembly: GCA_012510865.1. Classification (GTDB taxonomy): domain Bacteria; phylum Pseudomonadota; class Gammaproteobacteria; order Xanthomonadales; family Xanthomonadaceae; genus Luteimonas. The sequence continues at coordinate 429 of JAAZHF010000043.1, read as the reverse complement.
TCGACCCCGGCCGCGGGCTCGCCGTCGGCAAGCACGCGGAAGCGCGCTTCCTCGCCGGCGAAGAGATCATTGGGATGGGTCACCGGCACCAGCTCCAGCCCCTGGTTGCCGGGCCGGAGGTTGTCCGTGGTGGGCGAGCCGTTGGTGACGAAGGTCTCGATGCGGCTGACGCTCTGCGTGACCGTCAGCCCCGGCGCGCCCTTCGGCACTTCGGCCTCGAAGGCGGCGGCGTCGCCGCGCCAGCGCTTCGGCTTGCCGTCCTCCTGCCAGCTCGCGCTGAGCCCGGCATTGACCACCGCGATGCGGTAGGTGCCCTGCTGCGGCAGCTCGAACTAGAACACGCTGCGGTACTTGCCGGTGGCGGCGTTGCGCGCCTCGGCCGTGCAGCCGCCGGGCGCGGTGATCACCAGGTTGTCGATGCGCAGCGGC
>JAAZHF010000459.1 GCA_012510865.1 Gammaproteobacteria bacterium | reverse complement strand
TTTCCGAGCCGAAGAACGCCATCACCAAGCAGTTCCGCAAGCTGTTCGAAATGGAGGGCGTGGAGCTGGAGTTCCGCCCTGACGCCCTGTCCGCGATCGCGCGCAAGGCCCTCAAGCGGAAGACCGGCGCCCGCGGCCTGCGCACCATCGTCGAATCCGTGCTGCTGGACACGATGTACGACCTGCCGTCGCAGGAGAACGTCAGCAAGGTGGTCGTCGACGAGTCGGTGATCGAGCACAAGTCCGATCCCTACCTGATCTACGAATCCGCCCCCGCCGCCCCGGCCAAGGCCGCCTCCGGCGACTGAGCCCACGGCGGCCCGCAGGGGGCCGTGGAGCACCGTCACGGGGCCCGGCCAAGCGCCGGGCCTGCTGTTTCCTGAATGGGCTGGCGGGCTGCCCGGAACGTCCCGTCGGTGCTTGCAACCCCGCGGCCCGGGCCCCTTAACCCGTTGCAGGCGGCACCCGGCCGCAAGCCCCTGCCCAGGAGTCACTATGAGTACCCCCGACCCCGCCACCTTCGACCTGCCGGTCCTTCCGCTGCGCGATGTCGTGGTGTTCCCGCACATGGTCATCCCGCTGTTCGTGGGCCGCGACAAGTCGATCCGCGCGCTGGACCTGGCCATGGAAGGCAGCAAGCAGGTGCTGCTGGTGGCGCAGAAGTCCGCCGATACCGATGACCCGGGCGCCGACGACCTGCATCCGGTCGGCACGCTGGCGCAGGTCCTGCAGCTGCTCAAGCTGCCCGACGGCACGATCAAGGTGCTGGTCGAGGGCGTCGCGCGGGCGTCGGTCGACGCCGTGAGCGAGGACGACGGCGCGCTGTCCGGGACCGGCAGCGTGGTCGAGCCGGTCCAGGACCGCGAGCCCCGCGAGGTCGAGGCCATCGCACGCTCGCTCATGGGACTGTTCGAGCAGTACGTCAAGACCAACCGCAAGCTGCCGCCGGAGCTGCTGCAGACGCTCGCCGGGATCGACGAGCCGTCGCGGCTGGCCGACACCGTCGCCGCGCACCTGGGCGTTCGCCTGGCCGAGAAGCAGCGGCTGCTGGAGACCTTCGGGGTCGCCGAGCGCCTGGAGATGCTCGTGGGCCTCGTCGACGGCGAGATCGACGTGCAGCAGATGGAGAAGCGCATCCGCGGCCGCGTGAAGTCGCAGATGGAGAAGTCGCAGCGCGAGTACTACCTCAACGAGCAGATGAAGGCGATCCAGAAGGAGCTGGGCGAGATCGACGACACGCCCAACGACCTGGACGAGCTCGCGCGCAGGATCTCCGAGGCCCGCATGCCCAAGGCCGTCGAGGCCAAGGCCAAATCCGAGCTCAACAAGCTCAAGCAGATGTCGCCCATGGCGGCCGAGGCGGCCGTGGTGCGCAACTACCTCGACTGGCTGCTCGGCGTGCCCTGGAAGAAGCGCAGCAAGGTGCGCAAGGACCTTCGCGTCGCCCAGGAGACCCTGGATGCCGACCACTACGGCCTGGAGAAGGTGAAGGAGCGCATCCTCGAGTACCTCGCGGTGCAGTCGCGCGTGTCGAAGATGAAGGGTCCGATCCTGTGCCTGGTCGGCCCCCCGGGCGTCGGCAAGACCTCGCTCGGCCAGTCGATCGCCAAGGCCACCAATCGCAAGTTCGTGCGCATGTCGCTGGGCGGCGTGCGCGACGAGGCCGAGATCCGCGGCCACCGTCGCACCTACGTCGGTTCGATGCCGGGCCGCATCGTGCAGAACCTCAACAAGGCCGGCACGAAAAACCCGCTGTTCGTGCTCGACGAGATCGACAAGATGTCGATGGACTTCCGCGGCGATCCGTCCTCGGCGCTGCTCGAAGTGCGGGACCCGGAGCAGAACAACGCCTTCAACGACCATTACCTCGAGGTCGACCTCGACCTGTCCGAGGTGATGTTCGTGGCCACCTCGAACTCGCTCAACATCCCGGGCCCGCTGCTCGACCGCATGGAGGTGATCCGCATCCCCGGCTATACCGAGGAGGAGAAGATCAACATCGCCATGCGCTACCTGCTGCCCAAGCAGATCAAGGCCAACGGCCTGCGCGAAGGCGAGATCAGGATCGCCGAGAGCGCGATCCAGGACATCGTCCGCTATTACACGCGCGAGTCGGGCGTGCGCAGCCTCGAGCGCGAGATCGCCAAGATCTGCCGCAAGGTGGTCAAGGAGATCGCGCTCGCGGGCCCGCAGAAGAAGAAGCCGCGCGCCACCAGCGTGACCTCGAAGAACCTCTCGAAGTACCTGGGCGTGCAGCGCTACGACTTCGGCCGCGCCGAACAGGAGAACGAGATCGGCCTGGTCACCGGCCTGGCCTGGACCGAGGTCGGCGGCGACCTCCTGCAGATCGAGTCCACGCTGGTGCCGGGGAAGGGCCAGCTCACGCTCACCGGCCAGCTTGGCGACGTGATGAAGGAGTCGGCTTCCGCGGCGCTGTCGGTGGTGCGCGCGCGCGC
>JAAZHF010000042.1 GCA_012510865.1 Gammaproteobacteria bacterium | reverse complement strand
GCCCTCGACCCAGCGCGGGTCGATCTCCTCCGCGCCGTCGATCAGGTAGGCCTCGACGCCCTCGCGCTCGGCGAGCTCGCGCAGGCGGTTGGAGTTCGAGCTGTTGGGCGAGCCCACCACGAGCACCAGGTCGCACTCCGCGGCAAGCGCGCGCACCGCGTCCTGGCGGTTCTGGGTGGCGTAGCAGATGTCGTCGTTCTTGGGTCCCTGGATCGCCGGGAAACGCTGGCGGAGGGCCTCGATCACGCTCCGGGTATCGTCCACCGAAAGCGTGGTCTGGGTGGTGTAGGCAAGGTTCCCCGGCTGGCCGACCTCGAGCATGGCGACGTCGTCCACGTCCTCGACCAGGTAGATCCGGCCGGCGCCGCGCTCGCGGTTCCACTGCCCCATCGTGCCTTCGACCTCGGGGCGGCCGGCATGCCCGATCAGCACCACGTCGCGTCCGGCGCGGCAGTGGCGGGCGACCTCGAAATGCACCTTGGTGACCAGCGGGCAGGTGGCGTCGAAGACCTTCAGGCCGCGGCGGCCGGCTTCGTTGCGCACCGCCTGCGAGACGCCGTGCGCGCTGAAGATCACGGTGTTGCCGTCGGGCACCTCGTCCAGCTCCTCGACGAAGATCGCGCCCCGCTCTTTCAGGTCGTCGACGACGTAGCGGTTGTGCACCACCTCGTGGCGGACGTAGATGGGCGCGCCCAGGGTCTCGATCGCGCGCTTGACGATCTCGATCGCGCGGTCGACGCCGGCGCAGAAGCCACGGGGATTGGCGAGGAGGATGTCCATGCCGGCATTCTACCCCTGCACCCCCTCCCCGGCAGCTGCCGCCGGATCCGCGGCAACCGCGGCGGATCAGCCCTTCGCCGCCCCCGATGCCTTCGGCGAGAGGAAGCCGAACAGGGCGATGCCGATGGCGCCGCCGACGATCGCGGCGTCGGCGACGTTGAATGCGGGCCAATAGTGGTCCCGCCAGTGCCACTGGATGAAATCCACCACGTGGCCGTGGACCAGGCGGTCGACCACGTTGCCGATGGCGCCGCCGATCACCAGCGCGAACGGGAGGGCGGTCCGCCAGTCGGCGCGCGGCGTCCTCGACAGCCAGGCCGCCAGCAGGCCGCTTATGCCGAATGCTAGCGCGATGAAGAACCACTTCTGCCAGCCGCCGGCGTCGGAGAGGAAGCTGAACGCGGCGCCGGTGTTGTAGGTGCGGTACCAGTTCCAGACGCCGTCGATCACCGGGATCGCGGTGAACTCCGGCAGGCTCGTGAGCACCCAGAGCTTGCTGAGCTGGTCGAGCACCAGCACCAGCAGCGAGACCAGGAGCCAGGGCAGCGCGTTGGGACGCGGCTTCAGAACCATCGGCGATCCTCCCCCGGCCCCTCGACGTTCGAGACGCAGCGGGCGCAGGCCAGCGGGTGCTCCGCGACCGCGCCGACATCGGCCCGGTGCTGCCAGCAGCGCACGCACTTGGGCTTGCCGGTGGGCGCCGCGGCGACCGTGATCCCCTCGGCGTCGTCCACCGCCACGAGCGACACGTCGCCGCTGATGAAGAAGAAGCGCAGCTCGTCCACCAGGCCCGCCAGCCGGTTCTGGTCGGCCACGCCGCAGGACAGGGTGATCTCGGCCTCGAGCGCGGCGCCGATCGCGCCGCTGGCGCGCATCGGCTCCAGCACCCTGGCCACCTGCTCGCGCAGCCGCAGCAGCTCGTCGAACTCGCGCGGCGACAGCGGCGCACCGTCGGGCAGCGGTGAAAGGCCGTCGTACCAGGTGGCGAACAGGACGTTGTCCTCGCGCCGGCCCGGCAGGTAGCCCCACATCTCGTCGGCGGTGAAGGCCAGGATCGGCGCGATCCAGCGCACGAAGGCCTCGGCGATGCGGTACATGGCGGTCTGGGCGCTGCGGCGCCCGCGCGAGTCCTCGCGCATCGTGTACAGGCGGTCCTTGGTGACGTCCAGGTACAGCGATCCCAGGTCGACGCTGCAGAAGTTCATCAGCAGCTGCACCACCTCCGCGAAATCGTAGGCCTCGTAGGCGGCGGCCAGCCTTTCCTGCAGCTCCCAGGCGCGATGCACGATCCAGCGGTCGAGCGCCACCATGTCCCCGGGCGCGACCAGGTGCGCGTCCGGGTCGAAGCCGTGCAGGTTGCCCAGCAGGAAGCGCGCGGTGGTGCGGATGCGCCGGTAGGCATCGGCGTTGCGCTTCAGGATCTCCTTCGACAGCGACATCTCGTTGCTGTAGTCGGCCGACGCGATCCACAGGCGCAGGATGTCCGCGCCCAGCGTCTTCATGATCTCCTGCGGCTCGATCCCGTTGCCCATCGACTTCGACATCTTGCGGCCGTGCTCGTCCACGGTGAAGCCGTGGGTCAGGCACTGCCGGTAGGGCGCCGCGCCGTCGATGGCGATGCCGGTCAGCAGCGACGACTGGAACCAGCCGCGGTGCTGGTCGGAGCCCTCCAGGTACAGGTCGGCGGGCTTGCCCAGGCCGCGCCTGGCGAGCACGCATTCGTGGGTGACGCCCGAGTCGAACCAGACGTCGAGGATGTCGGTGACCTTGTCGTAGCGCGCCGCCTCGTCGCCCAGCAGCTCGGCCGGGTCCAGGTCGTACCAGGTGGCGAACAGGACGTTGTCCTCGCGCCGGCCCGGCAGGTAGCCCCACATCTCGTCGGCGGTGAAGGCCAGGCTCGGCGCGATCCAGCGCACGAAGGCCTCGGCGATGCGGTACATGGCGGTCTGGGCGCTGCGGCGCCCG
>JAAZHF010000458.1 GCA_012510865.1 Gammaproteobacteria bacterium | reverse complement strand
GCCTCAAGGACCTGGCCGGCGACCGCGAGGTCAAGTCCGCGCGCCTGGATGCCGCCCGCATCGCCACCCTCTACGGCCAGAAGCAGGAGGAACGCCGGCTGGTGCGCGCGGCCGACGTGCCGCCGCTGCTCACCGACACCCTGCAGGCGGTCGAGGACCGCGACTTCGCCCACCACTTCGGCATCGACCTCAGCGGCATGGCGCGCGCGGCGTGGGTCAACCTGCGCTCGGGCGAGAAGCGCCAGGGGGCGAGCACGCTGACCCAGCAGCTGGCGCGCAGCGGGCTGCTGGGCATCGGCCGCGAGCAGACCTGGAGCCGCAAGTTCAACGAGATCCTGTACGCGCTGATCATCGAGGCGCGCTACGACAAGGGCGTCATCCTCGAGGCCTACCTCAACCAGGTCTACCTGGGGCAGCGCGGCAACCAGGCGATCCGCGGCGTCGCGGCGGGCGCCGAATACTGGTTCGGCCGCCGCCTCGACGACCTGGCCACCGAGCACGTCGCGCTGATGGTCGGCATGATCCGCGGCCCGTCCTACTACGATCCCCGGCGCCATCCCGAGCGCGCCAGGGCGCGCCGCGACTTCGTCCTCGGCGAGATGCTCGAGACCGGCCTGATCGACCAGGCCGAGCACGACCGCGCGCTCGCCGCGCCGCTGGGCGTGACCACCGCGCCCGGCAGCATCGCCGCCAACCGCTTCCCGGCGTACGTCGACCTGGTGCGGCGCCACCTCGGCAGCGACTACTCGGCCGAAGAACTGCAGGGCGCGGGCCTGTCGGTGATGACCAGCATGATGCCCTCGGCCAAGGCCTACGCCGAGGTCGCGGTCACCTCGACCCTCGACGCCCTGGCCAGCGACAGGCGGCCTGCGCTGCAGGCCGGCGTGGTGGTCACCGACGTGCACACCGGCGAGGTCGTGGCGGTGGTCGGCAGCCGCGACGTCGCCGTGCCCGGGTTCAACCGGGCGGTCGAGGCGCAGCGGCCGGTCGGATCGCTGCTGAAGCCCTTCGTCTACCTGCTGGCGCTGGCGCTGCCCGACCGCTGGTCGCTGGCGAGCTGGGTGGACGATTCCCCGGTGGCGGTGACGCTGCAGAACGGCAAGCGCTGGACCCCGGGCAATTCCGACGGCAGGAGCCATGGAACCGTCCGCCTGATCGATGCGCTGGCGCGTTCGTACAACCAGGCGACGGTGCGCGTCGGCATGGCCGTGCGCCCGGAGAGGCTGGCCTACCTGGTGCGCCAGCTGGCGGGGATCGAGGCCGTGGCCAACCCGGCCCTGATCCTCGGCGCCATGGACCAGAGTCCGTACGCGATGGCGCAGCTGTACCAGTTCCTCGCCTCCGACGGCGAGATCCAGCCGCTGTACACCGTGCGCGGCGTGCTGGCAGCGGACGGCCGCCTGCTCAACCGCTACGACAAGGCGCCCGCGCAGCCCGACGAACGCGACCGCACGGCGGCGCGCCTGGTGACCGTGGCCCTGCAGCACGCGGTGAGCTCCGGGACCGGGCGCCAGCTCGTCAACGACGGCCTGGGCCGCCTCTCCTCCGCAGGCAAGACCGGGACCAGCAACGACGGCCGTGACAGCTGGTACGCCGGCTGGACCGGCGACCACCTGGCCGTGGTCTGGGTCGGCAACGACCAGAACGAACAGACCGGGCTGTACGGCGCGACCGGCGCCATGCGCGTGTGGTCGGCCCTGTTCAAGCGCCTGCCCACCGCGCCCCTGCGGGTTCCCGGCCGCGGCCTGGAATGGAGCTGGGTGGTGGGCGACCATGCCACCGACGCCGATTGCGAGGGTGCGCGGCGCTTCGCCTTCAACAGCGGGTTCTCCCCCGCCTGGCAGCCGTGCTACCGCGAGCCGCTCCCGGAAGAATCCGCCGGCGGCGGATGGCGCGAATGGTTCGGCTTCGGCCGCAGCCGCGAACCCGCGCCCGCGCCCGAGCCCGAGCCCGCGACCCCGCCGGCCGACCCGTCCACGCAGCCACCCACCCGATGACCCACGACCACAACGCCTCCTTCCGCCGCGCGTCGCGCGCGTGCCTCGCCGCCGCCGTGCTCGCGCTTGCCGCCTGCGCCTCCCAGCCGGCGCCGCCGCCCTCGCCGCCGCTGACGCCGGACACGCCCGCGCAGATGGTCGCCTACATCGACGCCGCGGCCGGGGACGGCGCCGGCGAGCTGAACGTGCAGCCGCTTCGGAGTCCCGAGGTGGAGGACCTCCGCCAGCGCGCCGACCGCCTGCGCGGGCAGGGCCATCTCCTGGACGCCGCGGCGGCCCTGGACCACGCGATCGAGCTGGTCCCCGACGATCCGGCGCTGCTGCAGGAGCGGGCGGAGGTGGCTCTGCTGCTGTCCGATTTCGAGCGCGCCGACGGACTGGCTGCGCGCGCGCAGTCCCTGGGTCCGGGCGTGGGCCCGCTGTGCCGGCGCCACTGGGCCACCCGCGAACAGGTCGCCCTGGTGCGTGGCGACGGCGACGCGGCGGAGGCCGCGCGCGTGTCCATGGCGGCCTGCAGGGTGGCGCCGCCCCCGCGCTGGTGAGGTCCGCCACCCTCCCGCGGCACGGTCCGACGCCCGCGCGCGCCGGCGGACGAAGCCGCCGCCGCCGGTTTGCGGCGATCATGTGTCGATGACGTCCATCCAGTCCGCCGAGGCCGGGCCGCCGCCGGATCCGGCCGCCCCTGCGTCCCCGTTCGCGCGCGAGGTCCGCGATGCCCTGGGCGCCGGGGGCCCGCTCGCGCGCATGGTGCCCGGCTTCCGGCCCAGGCCGTCGCAGCAGGAGTTCGCGGCGGCCGTGGCCGACGCCTTCGAGGACCGCGCCGCCCTCCTGGCCGAGGCCGGGACAGGCACCGGGAAGACCTTCGCCTACCTGGTCCCGGCCCTGCTTTCGGGACGCAGGACCATCGTGTCCACGGGCACCCGGGCGCTGCAGGACCAGCTCTACCACCGCGACCTGCCGCGGGTCCGGGACGCGCTCGGCACCGGGCTGCGGAGCGCGCTGCTGAAGGGGCGCGCCAACGACCTCTGCCGCCACCGGCTCGAGCGCGCGCGCGGCGAGAACCGCTTCCAGACGCCCGCCCAGGCCTCGCAGTTCCAGCGCATCGTGGCCTGGGCCGGGCGCACGCGCATGGGCGACCTGGCCGAGCTCGAGTCGCTGCCCGAGGATTCCCCGCTGCTGCCGCTGGTGACCTCGACCGCCGACAACTGCCTCGGCAGCGAATGCCCGTTCTGGGGCGAATGCTTCGTGGTCCAGGCACGGCAGCGCGCCCAGGCCGCGGACGTCGTCGTGGTCAACCACCACCTGCTGCTGGCCGACCTGGCGCTCAAGCAGGAGGGGTTCGGCGAGATCCTGCCCGGGGCCGAGGCCTTCGTCATCGACGAAGCGCACCAGCTGCCCGAGCTGGCCGCGCAGTTCTTCGGCGAGGGACTGTCGGCGCGCCCGCTGGTCGAGCTGGCCCGCGACGCGATCGCGGAATGCCGGGACGTCGACGGTGCGCTGGCGGCCCTGCAGGAGCCGGCGCGTGCGCTGGAGCAGGCCACGCGCCTGCTC
>JAAZHF010000457.1 GCA_012510865.1 Gammaproteobacteria bacterium | reverse complement strand
GCGCCAGCCGGTCCTTGACCGAGCCGCCGGGGTTGAAGGATTCGACCTTCGCGTAGATCGCAACGCCCTCGGGCGCGATGCGGTTCAGTCGCACCACGGGGGTGCGGCCGATGGTGTCGAGGATGCTCTCGTGGATCATGGGCCTTCGTCCTGTCGGTGGGAGGAGGGACGTGCGGCCGGGCGTGGGCCCGGCCAGTGGCCAGAGTGCGCCGTAACGCACCAGCGCGCCAGCGGTTGACCGGAACGGCGCATTCCGCACCGGGCCTCATGGCATACGTCGCCGACACGCGAGGCCGATAGAATCCGGGAGCTTGACCCCCGCCCCAGCCCCAGACCATGCCCGAAGTCCCGAACCCGATCCCGAGCGCCCGCCTGCGTGCGTGCTGCGCGGTCCTGCTGGCGATTGCGCTCGGGGCCTGCGGCGCCGATGGCGGGGCCGGCGGACAGGGGGGGGCGCCGGCGGCGGTGGTGACGACGACCACGGTCGCCCCCGTGCCTTTCAGCGACAGCATCCGGGCGCTCGGCACGGTCCAGGCGCGCGAGTCGGTGGAGGTCACGGCCAAGGTCAGCGAGGTGGTCGAGCGGGTCCACTTCGAGAGTGGTGACCTGGTCGCCGCCGGGGCGCCGCTGGTCACCCTCAGCGGACAGCAGCAGCGCGCCGCCCTGGCCGCGGCGCGGGCCACGGCCGAGGAGGCGGACAGGCTGCTGCGCCGGCAGCAGGAGCTGGTCGAGCGGCAGATGGTGTCGCGCGCGGCGCTCGACGCCCAGCGCGCGATCCGCGACAGCGCGCTCGCGCAGGTGCGCCAGATCGAGGCCAACCTCGAGGACCGCGTGGTGCGCGCCCCGTTCGCCGGCGTGCTCGGGGTCCGCCAGGTCAGTCGGGGCGCGCTCATCACCCCGGGCACGGTGATCGCCACGCTCGACGACCTGTCCTCGGTGTACGTCGATTTCCCGGTGCCCGAGGCAAGCCTGTCGCACGTCGCGGTGGGACAGAGGATCAGCGGCACCAGCACCGCATGGCCGGGGCGCGGCTTCGAGGGGCGGGTGAGCAACGTCGGGTCGCGGGTCGACCCCGCCAGCCGCGCCTTCAGCGTCCGCGCCGACTTCGCCAATCCCGAGCGCCTGCTGCGGCCCGGCATGCTGGTCCGGGTGGAGCTCGAGCGCGGCGTGCGGGATGCGCTCCTGGTGCCGGAGATCGCGGTGGTCCAGGTCGGCCGCGACTCCTTCGTGTTCCGCGTCCGCCCCGACGCCACCGTCGAACAGGTGGCGGTGGAGGTCGGCTCGCGCACGCGCGGCATGGCCGAGGTCGTGTCCGGCCTGCGCGACGGCGACCGCATCGTCGTCGACGGCACCGGGAAGCTGCGCGACGGCAGCCCGGTCGTCGAAGCGGCGCCCGGCACGGTGGACACCGACGAGGCCGGCGGGGGCTGAGCCATGGTGCTGTCCGACGTCTCCATCCGCCGCCCCGTGTTCGCCACGGTGATGAGCCTGCTGCTGATGGTGATCGGCGTGATGGCGTTCTCGCGGCTGACGCTGCGCGAGCTGCCGGCCATCGACCCGCCGATCGTGTCGGTGGACGTGAACTACCCCGGCGCCTCGGCCGCGGTGGTCGAGACCCGCATCACCCAGGTCCTCGAGGATGCGCTCGCGGGCATCGAGGGCATCGAGACCCTGCAGTCGCGCAGCCGCAACGGGCGCGCGTCGGTCACCCTGGAGTTCACCCTCCGGCGGGACATCGAGGCCGCGGCCAACGACGTGCGCGACGCGGTGAGCGGCATCCTCGACCGGCTTCCCGACGAGGCCTTCGCGCCCGAGGTGGAGAAGGCCGACAGCGACTCGGACACGATCATCTGGCTCAACATGAGCTCGGCGACGATGGACACGCTGGAGCTGTCGGACTACGCCGACCGCTACATCGTCGACCGGCTGTCGAGCCTCGACGGCGTGGCCCAAGTGCGCATCGGCGGGCGCCCGCGCTACGCGATG
>JAAZHF010000456.1 GCA_012510865.1 Gammaproteobacteria bacterium | reverse complement strand
TGCGGCGGATGAACGTCGCCGCGCGTCCGGTAGTGCCACTGCAGGTAGCCGATCCACAGCACCACTTCGGCAATCGCCGCGGCGCGCGGGTTGAGTTCGATGCCCAGCAGGTTGTGCGGGTCCACGGTCTCGCCGGCGGCGGCGTCGGCGCGGGCGCCGCCCAGGGCCAGGCCGGTCTGGCGGTCGCCCAGTTCGTCCAGGGCGTTGAGCACCTCGCCTTCCAGGCGCTTGAGGTGTTCCAGCGTGACGTACAGGAAGTTGCCGGAGCCGCAGGCGGGGTCGAGCACGCGCACGGTGCACAGGCGGTGGTGGAAGCGCCTGAGCTCGGCGATGGCCTCCTTGGCCTTGCCTTCGTCGGCCAGCGTGCCGGCGGCGGCCTGGGCGTCGCTCCACTCGCGGCGCAGGGGTTCGATCACGGTCGGCAGCACCAGGCGCTCGACGTAGGCGCGCGGGGTGTAGTGGGCGCCGAGCTTGTGGCGGTCCTTCGGGCTCAGCGCGCGCTCCAGCAGGGTGCCGAAGATCGCGGGTTCGACGTGCTTCCAGTCGGCGCGGGCGGCGTCGAGCAGCAGGGCGATCTGGGCGGCGTCCAGCGGCAGGGTGTCGGGCTGCTTGAACAGCTTGCCGTTGAAGCGCAGCACGTTGCCGGCCAGCACGGCGGAGAAGCCGCCGGCGTCCATGTCGCGCCAGAGCTGGGCGAGCATGCGCATGGCGACGTCCGGCTGTTCGGCGTGGCGGGCCAGCAGGTCGCGGAAGCTGTGCGCGGGCAGCAGCTTCACGTCCTCGGCGAACATGGTGAACAGGCAGCGCATCAGGAACTGGGCCACGGCCTCGGCGTCGAAGCCGCCGGTCTCCAGGCTGCGCGCCAGCGTCGCCAGGCGGTCGGCGATCTGGCGCGTGACGCGGGCCGACTCCCGACTGGGGTCCAGGCCCATCGGATCGGTCCAGACCCTGCGCAGGCGCGCGCGGATGTCGGGTTTGCGCAGTTCGGCCAGGCCGATGCGGTGGCTGCGCGGGTCCGGGAACGGGACGTAGGTGCCGCCGGAGCGGCTGAACTCGGAATACAGCTCGATCCGCTGGCCGACGTCCACCACCACCACGAATGGCGGACGGCCCTCGGCCGCGGGCAGCGCGCGGGCGTAGCCTTCGGCCTGGCTGCGGGCGCGCAGCAGGGCGTCGTCGAAGCCCTTGGTGTGTTGGCCTGCGCGCACCTTCTTCGACTCCAGCACGAAGGCGCCGCGGCGGTACAGGTCGATGCGGCCGGCGCTGGTGCTGCCGTCGCCGTGGACGAAGGTGATGGGCCGCTCGAACATGTAGTCCTGTTCGGGCGTGGGGTGCGGGACGTCCACGCCCAGCAGGCGGCAGAGGTCGATCAGGAAGCTCTGCGAGGTCGAGAGCTCGGAGGCGGCGACGCCCTGCCAGCGCGCGATGAAGGCGTCCACGGCGGCGTCTTCGGCGCCCGCCGCGTCGGCCGGTGTCTGAGCTGCGTCCTGCACGCGCCCCCCTTGCTTCGCGCGTCCTGCGGATGGCCAAGCATACCCGGCCCGGCGCGCGCGGGGCCGTGGGCTTCTGCCTGGCCGGAATGGCGGGCATCATGCCCGGCGCCCGCCCGGCCCGAGTGCCGGGCGGATTCGCATCAATAGACCCCGGGGCTCGGCTCGCATGAAGATCGTCCATTCCCCTCTCCACCTCGGCCACGACGGCGGCATGGAGCTGCACCGCGGCGAGCTGGTGCCCTGCTACGAGTGCCCGGCACGCGCGGACTACATCCGCGAGGCCCTGGTCGCGGCCGGCCATGCGCTGTGCGAGCCGCGCGACTTCGGCATCGATGCGCTGCTGCGCGTGCACGACGCCGGCTTCGTCGCGTTCCTGCGCACGGCGTGGTCGCGCTGGCAGGACGACGGTCGCGACGGTTTCATGCTGCCCGGTGGTTTCCCCGCGCGCGGCCTGCGCCGCGACCGGGTGCCGGCCGGCATCCATGGCGCGATGGGCTATTACGCCTTCGATGCCGGCACGCCGATCGTGGCCGGCACATGGGACGCGGCGTTCGCGTCGGCCCGGTGCGCGCTGACGGCCGCCGCGCTGGTGGCCGAGGGCGAGGCCGCGGCCTACGCGCTGTGCCGTCCGCCGGGCCACCACGCCGCGCGCGGCAGCTACGGCGGCTACTGCTTCCTCAACAACGCCGCGCTGGCGGCGCAGCTGCTGCGCGACCGCGGCCTGCGCCGGGTGGCGCTGCTGGACGTGGACTACCACCACGGCAACGGCACCCAGGACATCTTCTGGGACCGCGACGACGTGCTGTTCGTGTCCATCAACGGCAGCCCGGAGACCGAGTACCCCTGGTTCCTCGGCTACGCCGACGAGCGCGGCGCCGGCGCGGGCGCGGGCTTCACGCTCAACCTGCCGCTGCCGCGCGGCACCGGCTGGACCGGCTGGTCGGCCGCGCTGGACACGGCGCTGCAGGCCATCACCGGCTACGCGCCCGACGCGCTGGTGGTGTCGCTGGGCGTCGACATCTTCGAGGGCGATCCGATCAGCTCGTTCCGGCTCTGCGCCGAGCGCTTCCCGCAGATCGGCGCCCGGCTGGCCGCGCTGCGCCTGCCGACCGTGCTGGTCCAGGAAGGCGGCTACGCGGTGCGGGAGATCGGCGGGAACGTGGCCGGCGTGCTGCAGGCGTTCGCGGAGCAGGCGCCGGGCTGAGGCGCGCCGCTCGCGCTGGCGATGCACCCGGGCCGGCCAGGCACCTGCTGCCCGTGCCGCCCGTGACCAACGGCCTGGGATCGACCGGCAGGCGGCGGCTAGAGTCGTGGGTCTGCATGCGCCGCCCTCCGGCGCCGGGGAAGACAGAGCATGTTGAAGCGTTGCGTGATGGTGGCCGGCCTGGCCTTCGCCGGCCTGGCCGTGGCACGGGAACCGGTCGACCTCGACATGGTCAGCCGCATCCGGCAGGAGGCCTTCCACAACTCCCAGGTGATGGCGACCTTGAGCCACCTGACCGAGACCATCGGCCCGCGCCTGACCAACTCGCCGCAGATGGGCGAGGCCAACGCCTGGACGCGCGCGAAGTTCGAGGAATGGGGCCTGGCCAACGTCCACGACGACGCCTTCGCCGACTTCGGCCGCGGCTGGGAGTTCAGCGCCGCCAGCGTCGAGATGCTGGGCGGACGCGTGCAGCCGCTGCACGCCCTGCCCAAGGCCTGGACGCCTGGGACCGACGGCCCGGTCGAGGGCGAACTGGTGAAGGTCGACATCAAGACGCTGGCCGACATCGGGAAGTACCGCGGCACGCTCGGCGGCAAGGTCCTGCTGCTGGGCGAGGCGCGCGAATACAAGCGCGGCACCGAGGCGGACTCGCACCGCCACGACGCCACCTCGCTGGAAGGCCTGCAGCAGTTCACGGTACCGAAGTCCGCCGCCGCCGATCGCGCCAAGCGGGTCAAGGAGTACGCCGAGCGCCAGGAGCTCACCCGTGCCGTGAACGCCTTCTTCGCCGAGGAAGGCGCGCTGGCCGCGATCAGCATCAGCAGCTGGGACAACGGCATCATCCGCGTCGCCGGCGGCGGCTCGCGCAAGGCGGGCGAGCCGGTGGGCATCCCGGAGCTGGCGATGATCGCCGAGCACTTCAACCCGCTGGTGCGCGCGCTCGAGGCCGGGCAGGCCGTGCGCCTGCGCGGCAACGTCGATGCCCGCTTCACCGACGAGGCCGACCGGCCCGGCTACAACACCATCGCCGAGATCCCGGGTCGCGGCCGCAAGGCCGCCGAAATCGTGATGATCGGCGCGCACCTGGACTCCTGGCACACCGGCACCGGCGCCGCCGACAACGCCGCCGGCGTGGCGGTGATGATGGAGGCCATGCGCATCCTGAAGGCGGTGGGCGCGCGCCCGGAGCGCACGATCCGCGTCGCCCTGTGGAGCGGCGAAGAGCAGGGCCTGGTGGGTTCGCAGGACTACGTCGCGCGCAGGTTCGCGGCGTATCCGGAGCCGACCGATCCCGCGCAGAAGGCGCTGCCGGCCTCGCTGCGCGAGCCCACCGGTCCGCTGCGCAGGACCCCCGACTACGAGCGCTTCTCGGTCTACTTCAACATGGACAACGGCTCGGGCCGCATCCGCGGCATCTACGCCCAGGAGAACCTGGCGGCGATGCCGATCTTCAAGGCCTGGCTGGAACCCTTCCACGACGTCGGCGCCACGACGGTGGCCACGCGCAACACCGGCAGCACCGACCACATCGCCTTCGACCGCGTCGGCCTTCCGGGCTTCCAGTTCATCCAGGACCGGCTGGACTACTTCACCAACGTCCACCACACCCACCTGGACACCTGGGACCACGTGGAACCGGAGGACCTGAAGCAGGCCGCGGCGATCGTCGCCTCGTTCGCGTACCACGCCGCCATGCGCTACGAACCCATGCCCCGCAAGGCACTCCTCGAACGCCGCTGAGCACCCTGCAGGAGCGGCTACAGCCGCGAAAAGCCGTTGGCAGGCCCGTTCGCGGCTGTAGCCGCTCCTACAGGGGTCGGGATCAGCTGCCGGCCTGGTACTGCTTCTCTTCGATGAAGGCAGAGCCGGACATGCGGTTGATCTCGTTCTTGATCGCCACCCGCTCGCCGTTGCGCACGGCCACCGCGCGCGCGAGCTGGATGAATCCGTCGTCGAACTCCTGCGCCGCCTCCTTCGCGCGCAGGCCGTCCTGCACGTCCCACATCCGCTCGTTCACCGCCTTGAGGCGGTCGTACCAGCCGGCAAGGTCCGGGGCCCCGGCCACGAGCCCGTCCCAGATCGGGCGCAGGCCGGCGAGTTCGACCTCGACGTGCGCGCGCTTGGCGGGATCCCCGATGCGCTCGGACTTGATGTGCAGGATGGAGATCTTGTCGGCAAGCTCGCCGACGGACACCGGGACTGAAATGGTCTGCATGGACGCCTCCTTCGGGCCGCAATGGTACCCGCCCTGCCCGCCCCGCCGCGTGGCCGCCCGCCGACCCGGCCGGCATGACGCCGCTTGAACATGCCAGCGCCGACACTGGCCGCCAGTGGGCGCACGCGCCCGACCACCCCACGGAGGCAGGCATGAACCGATCCACCACCGGCAGCGCCGGCGAAGAGTTCCGCGACGTGGCGCGCGACGCCCTGAAGCTGGGCGGGCGCTGCATCGGCGCGGCCCGCGACTGGCTGGGCGAGAAGCGCGAGGAGTTCGACCTCGGCCGCGCGGCCGGCCGCTCCGGAGTGTCCGTCCACGGCTACCGCGGCGTAGGGCCGCGCGGCTACCGCCGCGACGACGGCCGCATCCGCGACGACGTCTGCGACGCCCTCGCCGACAACGACTCGCTCGACGCCGGCGACATCACCGTCGAGGTCACCGCCGGCGTGGTGCGCCTCGCGGGCTCGGTTCCGCACCGGATGATGAAGCGCCTCGCCGAGGAGCTGGCCGAAGGCTGCAGCGGCGTGCGCGACGTCGAGAACGCGCTGCGCGTGGGCCGGCCGCCGCACATGGGCGGCGCGACCGCCGGCACGGCCTCCTCCACGGGCACCGCAGGCGCCGCTTCGGCGGGTGCTGGCGGCACGTACGGGGCGGATCCGTCGCCGGCGGGCTCGTCGTCGGGCGTGAAGCCGTCGGGGCCGTCCGGGAACTTCTGAGTCTGCCGGGGCTTTGGTTCGCGGCTGTAGCCGCTCCTACAGGGACGGGGCGGGGGGGTGCTTGCGGGCGGTGATGAACGCGCGCACCTCCTCTTCCAGCACCGGCAGGGGGACCGAACCCAGGCGCAGGATGGTGTCGTGGAAGGCCTTCTGGTCGAAGCCCTGGCCGAGTTCGCGCTCGGCCTCGGCGCGCAGGTCGCGGATGGTGCGGTAGCCGATGTAGTACGACAGTGCCTGGCCGGGCCAGGAGATGTAGCGGTCGACCTCGTTGACGATGTCGTGGCGCGCGAGCGCGGTGTGGCCGGCGAGGTACTCGATCGCCTGTTCACGGCTCCAGCCGTATTCGTGGATGCCGGTGTCGATCACCAGCCGCGCCGCCCGCCACATCTCGAAGGTCAGGCGGCCGAAGTCCTCGTAGGGGGTCTCGTAGATCCCCATCTGCGTGCCCAGCCACTCGGTGTACAGCGCCCAGCCCTCGCCGTAGCCGGAGAAATAGGTGCTTGAACGGAAGGCGGGGCGCTCCGGCGCCTCCAGCGCCAACGCGGCCTGCAGGCTGTGGCCCGGCGAACACTCGTGCAGCACCAGCGCCGGCAGGTTGTACAGCGGGCGCGACGGCAGGTCGTAGGTGTTGAACCAGCAGGCGTCCAGGCCGCCGCGGCCGGCGGTGTAGTTGGGCGCGATGTCGTCGGCCACCGGCAGGATGGTGAAGCGATAGCGCGGCAGCGTGCCGAGCACGTGCTTGAGCTGCCCGTCGACCTTCTTGGCCACCCAGGCAGCGTTCGACAGCAGTTCGCGCGGGGTCTTCGCGTAGAACCGCGGCTCCGAGCGCAGGTAGGCGAGGAACTCCTCGAAGCTGCCCTCGAAGCCGGCGCGCGCCATCACCTCGTGCATCTCGGCGGAGATCCGCGCCACTTCGGCGAGTCCCAGCTCGTGGATCTCCGCCGGCTCCATGTCGCGGGTGACGTACTCGCGGATCTGGCTGCGGTAGAAGGCGGCGCCGTCGGGCAGCGCGCTGGCCGCGATCGTGGTCCGCGTGCGCGGCAGGTACTCCTCGCGCATGTAGGACAGCAGCCGGCGGTAGGCCGGCACGACCTCGTCCAGCACGACCTGCCGGCCCTCCTCGCGCAGGCGCGAACGCGCCGGCTCGGGGATCGAGCGCGGGATGGCGTCGAAGGCGTCGAGGAGCGGGTTGCCGGGCCCCTCCAGCGTGTACGGCTCGATCGTCCGGTCGCGGTTGTCCAGCGACGCCCGCGGCACGCTCCAGCCGCGCGGCAGGCCGCGCTCCATGTTGTCGATGTGCTCGGCGAAGTGCCGCGGCAGGTCGCGCAGGCGGCCGATGTAGCTGCGCCACTCGGCTTCCTCGTGCCAGGGCTGCCGCGGGGCGAAGCCGGCCCAGAAGAAAGTGTCGCTGTTGAACGGCGCTTCCCAGGTGCGGCGCACGGCGTTGGAATGGCTGGCGGCGATGGTGGCGCGGAACACGGCCATGTCGACCTGGTCCTCGCGCGCGAGCGCATCGGCCGGGATCGCGTCGAGCCTCTCCAGCACCCCGGCCCACCACGCCACGCGGCGCTCCCAGGCCTCGGGCGTGTTCGAGGGCAGGCGGTCGCCGGCGCGCCAGCGGCCGTCCACGCGCGTGAAGCCGTACTCGCGCTCCTCCCAGTCCGCGTGCTCCTGGAACAGCGCGCGCAGCGCGGCCGCGGGTGCGGACGCCGCCTCCACGCCCGCGGGCGGCGGCACCTCGCGCGGCTCCTGCGCGATCGCCGCGGGCGCGACCGCGGCAGCGGCGAGCAGGAGGAAGGCGGGCAGCGCGGTCGCGCGCAGACGGAGGCGGAGGCGGGGACTGGATGGCATCGGGCTCTCCCTTGGCAAGGACCCGGAGTATGCCAAGCCGCCGACTGCCCCGCCCGCGCGCGACCGCGTGCGACCGCGTGCGACCGTGCGCTCGCCTATCCGAGGTTGGTGTAGGACGCGTTGCCGAGCCCGGTGCCGATGGTGAGCACGCCCCAGCGCCGCTGCGCGCGCATGCGCGGCCGCTCGCTCAGGCCCTGCACCACGGCATCGTTGTGCAGCAGCACGCGCGGCGCCCGGCCCCGCACCGGCGCCAGCCATCCGCGCAGGGCGTTGGCGAGGAAGAAGCCGTCGGCTTCCCAGTTGCCGGGGAGGTTCTGGGTGCCGCTGCGCAGATGGCCGTCCGCGCCCACCTCGCCCGGGCAGGCGACGCCGACGAAGGGGGCGAGGTCGATGCCCCGCGTCCGCGCGTGGGCGGACAGGCCGTTGAGCATCGCCGCCAGCCGGCGCACCGCGCCGTCGCGGTCGGGCGCGTCGTCGGCATGGCCCCACTGCGAGTGCTCCAGCTCGCGCGCGCGGCCGCCGACGCGGTCGAGGCGGAGCCGCGGCTCGACGATCCCGCAGCGGATGTTGGTGCCGCCGATGTCCACGGCGAGGAAGGCCTGGCGCCGCAGCGCGGCCGCTGGCGCCAGCTGCACCCAGCCCAGCAGCCCACCCTCGTCGCTGTCGTGGCCGAGCACGCGCAGGCGCACGCCGGTGCGGGCCAGCGTCAGCAGCCGGCCGGCGCGGCGGATGGCCAGCCGGCCCGCCTCGTGCCCGGGGAAGCCGCCGCCAAGCACGATGTGCCGGACGCCGCGCCACTCCGGCTGGGCGATGAAGGTGCGCACCCCCGCTGCCAGCGAGCGCGCGTACTCCTCGACCGCAAGGTGGACCACGTGGGCCGCGTCCGGATCGCCGCCGACCAGCACCAGGTCGATCTCGCGCTTGCCCAGTTCGTCGGTGGGCGTGCGCCCGAAGGGATCGCGCCGGCAGGTGCCGTGCTCGCGGCGCGCCTGGTCGAGCAGCTGGCGGAAGGCCGTCTGGCTGGCGCGGTCGCCGACGAAGCCACCTTCGGGATGGCGCAGGGGCAGGTTCCAGCTGTCGATGGACAGGCCCCTGCCGCGCTCGGCGGCGTGTCGTGCCATGGGGGTCTCCGGCGGGAAGCCCGACGCTAGCCGCGGCGACGTCGCGTCCGGGTCAAGGTCCGGCATCCGCGACCGACCCCGGACGACCCACCAGCAGGCCGCCGGCGCATGCGATCCAGCGCGAGCCGGGCGCGGGTTCGCGCCCGCCGGTGAACGCGGAGAACGCCGGCAGGATCGTCTGCAGGGCGTCGAACACGAAGGCCGGATGCCGCCCCGGAAGGCCCGGCAGCCGCACCACGGGATGCACGTGGCCGCAGACCAGGTGGCCCGCAGGCGCCGCGCGCGCCGCCGCCCGGTCCGGACCACCGCCCGCCTCCGCGGGGGCGTGGCGAAACCGGAAGGGCCCGTCGCGCACCTCGTCGGGGAGGTGCACCAGGCCGACCGCGTCCGGCAGCAGGCTGCGGTCGTGGTTGCCGGCGACCACGCTCGCCGTGCAGCCGGGGTGCGCGCGCAGCAGGGCGCGCCACTCGGCCTCGACCCGCGGATGCCGGGGACCGTGCAGGAAATCGCCGAGGATCCACAGCTCGCGCGCCGCGGTCGCGCGCATCAGCGCGTCCAGGCGCGCGAGGTCGTGCCCGGTGCCGCCGCTGGGCACGGGGATCCCGGCCGCGCGCAGCGCGTCGCCCTTGCCCAGGTGCAGGTCCGCCACCAGCAGGCGGGCGCGCGCCGGCCAGTACAGCGCACGGTCGGCGAGCAGGCGCATGCGCTCGCCGGCGAGCACGACGTCCATCGCCCCGGGCGCGACGTCAGCCATGCCGCGCCTCCAGCTGCTCGGCGGCACGACGCACGCGCGTGCGCCAGTCCTCGGTGCTGAGCTGGCCGCGCAGCGATTCCGCCCACAGCGGGAAGGACAGCGGAGTCAGGCCCCGCGGCCGGTGCAGGTCGAGCCGGCGCGCCCGGCAGCGTTCGAGCGCGGCCGCCAGCTGCTCCACGTCCAGCTGCGCTTCGAGCACTTCGCGCTCGGCCTGGGCAAGCAGCACGTGCCCCGGGTCGTGGCGCCGCAGCACGTCGAACAGCAGTCCGCTGGACGCCTGCAGCTGGCGCAGCGAGCGGACCGCGCGTCCCGGCAGGGACGGCGGCAGCAGGCCGGCGACGCGGGCGATCTCGCGGAACTGGCGGCGCGCGAGTTCGGCCAGGTTGAGGCTGGCGTGCAGGTCCTCGAGCAGTCCGTCGGGCGACAGCATGCGCGCCAGCAGCGCCGGGTCCGGCCAGGCCTCCGCCTGTGCGCCGAGGGCCAGGCCGTAGTCGTTCACCGCCCATGAGAACGTGTTCGGCGCCTCGCGCGCCCAGCGCAGCGCCAGCAGCGGCGCGAGGCCCTCGTGCACCGCCCGTCCGGCGAACGGGAAGACGAACAGGTGCCAGCCCTGGCGGGTGCGCGCGGCCTCCACCAGCAGGGTGCCCGGGCCGGGCAGCGCCGACAGCCGCGACTGCAGCGCGAGCAGGGGCGCCAGTGCGCGCATCTCGGGGCCGGCGGGCGGCTGCGCCAGGATCGCCTCGACCTCGGCCGCGAGCTCGCTGGACAGCGGCATGCGGCCTCCCAGCCAGCGCGGCACCGCGCCCTCGCCGCGTCCGGCGATGCGCACGTGGGCGGTCATGTCCTTCAGCTGCACCAGTTCCAGGGTGCGGCCGGCGAACTGGAAGCGGTCGCGCGGCCGCAGGCGCGCAACGAAGGCCTCCTCGACCACGCCGAGAGTGCCGCCCTTGAGGAAGCGGACCTGCACCCCGCCGTCGCTGGTGATGGTGCCGATGGACAGGCGGTGGCGGAAGGCGACGCGCCGGTCGCGCACGCGGTAGCAGCCGTCGTCGTCGCGGAGCACGCGGCGGTAGTCGGGATAGGACTCCAGCGCCGCGCCGCCGCGCACGATGAAGTCGAGCACGCCCTTCCAGGCGGCGTCGGACAGCCGCGCGAAGGCGTGCGTGCCC
>JAAZHF010000455.1 GCA_012510865.1 Gammaproteobacteria bacterium | reverse complement strand
GCTCAAGCCCGGCGACACCGTGGTCGAAGCGACCTCGGGCAACACCGGCGTCGCGCTGGCCATGATCTGCGCGGCGCGCGGCTATCCCTTCGTGGCCACCATGGCCGAATCGTTCTCGGTCGAGCGGCGCAAGCTGATGCGGGCCTTCGGGGCCCGCGTGATCCTGACCCCGGCGGCCGAACGTGGCACCGGGATGGTCCGCAAGGCCAGGGAGCTGGCCGAGCAGCACGGCTGGTTCCTGGCCAGCCAGTTCGCCAACCCCGCCAACCCGGCCTGGCACCGCAACACCACCGCCGCCGAGATCCTGCAGGACTTCGCGGGCCGTCGCCTCGACCACTTCGTCACCGGATGGGGAACCGGCGGCACGCTCACCGGCGTCGGCCAGATGCTCAAGCTGGCCCGGCCCGGGGTGGAAGTGGTCGCGGCGGAGCCGGCGGTGGCGCCGCTGCTCCAGGGCGGCGACTTCACCCCGCACAAGATCCAGGGCTGGACCCCGGACTTCGTGCCCGAGGTACTCGACCGCGAAGTCGCCGACCGGGTGCTCTCGGTGGCCGATGACGAGGCCATCGCCCTCGCCCGCCGCCTGGCCGCCGAGGAAGGCATCTTCACCGGCATCTCGGCCGGCGCCACCGTGGCGGCCGCGCTGCAGGTGGCGAAGGATGCGGCGGAAGGCGCGGTGATCCTGGCGATGCTGCCCGACACCGGCGAACGCTACTTCTCGACGCCGCTGTTCGAAGGCGTGTCCGAAGGCAGCGACGACGAGTGGCTGGCGGGGCTGCCCTGAGCACGCCACGAAAAGAAAGGGCGGCCTTCGCGGGCCGCCCTTTCCTGAATCACGAATGCATCGCGGCTGTAGCCGCTCCCACAGAGGGGCTCCGGGGATCCGGTCAGCCGCGGGTCCACTGCCCCAGGGCGGCCAGGCCGTTGGCCTTGGCGCGCTCGTAGACGGTGGCCTGGGCGGCATCGTAGTTGCCCACCAGGTCCTGCGACCACAGCTTCAGCGCGGCCTGCTGCATGGCGCGGCCGTAGGAGAACGACAGCGGCCACGGGTTCGGGCCCATGCGGTTCATGGCGTCCAGGTGCGCGGTGGCGTCCTCGTCGGACTGGCCGCCGGACAGGAACACGATGCCCGGCAGGATCGCCGGCACCGCGGACTTCAGGCAGATCAGGGTCGATTCGGCCACGTCCTCGATGCTGGCGGTGTCGTCGCTGTCCTTGCCGGGCAGGACCATCGAGGCCTTCAGGATCGTGCCCTCGAGCGCGACGTTGTGGTTGTACAGGGCGTCGAACAGCGCGCGCAGCGTGACCTCGGACACTTCGAAGCAGGTGTCGATGTCGTGGTTGCCGTCCATCAGCACCTCGGGCTCGACCATCGGCACCAGGCCCTGCTCCTGGCACAGCGCGGCGTAGCGCGCCAGCGCGTGGGCGTTGGCCTCGATGCAGGTCCCCGACGGGATGTCCTCGCCGATGTTGATGACCGCGCGCCACTTGGCGAAGCGGGCGCCCAGCTTGTAGTACTCCTCCAGGCGCGCGCGCAGGCCGTCCAGGCCCTCGGTCACGACCTCGCCCGGGAAGCCGGCAAGCGCATGCGTGCCCTTGTCGACGTTGATGCCCGAGATCATGCCGTTGTCCGACATGTAGCGGGCGAAGGGGACGCCGTCCTTCGTCTTCTGGCGGATGGTCTCGTCGAACAGGATCGCGCCGCTGATGTACTCGTTCAGGCCCGGGGTCGTCAGCAGCAGCTCGCGGTAGGCGCGGCGGTTCTCCTCGGTGTTCTCGATGCCGACGCCGGCGAAGCGCTTGGCGATGGTGCCGGAGGACTCGTCGATCGCGATGATGCCCTTTCCGGGGGCGACCATGGCAACGGCGGTTTCGGCAAGCTGTTCGATGCTCATTCTCTCGGACTCCGGGGGCTGGCGACGGGGCCGCCCAGTATAGCCGCTTGGCCCCCTGGAAGCCCCGGCGACCCCACCCGGGGCCCGCGAAACGCCCTTTGCAGGAGCGGCTATAGCCGCGATCCGGGCCGATCGTGGCTATAGCCGCAATCCCGGCCAATCGCGGCTATAGCCGCTCCTACAAAGGATGCTGCTCCACGGCGAGTACCGGGGTCAGAGGGAGCCGAGGCCCTGGGCGGCGCCGTCCTGGCCCACCTGGAGCAGGCGCAGGGTGTTCGTCGCGCCGTGGGTCTCCATCGCCTCGCCGCTGGTGAAGACCACCCGGTCGCCGGCGGAAAGCAGGCCGGCGGCCACCAGCAGGGCCATGGCGTCGCGGGCGGCCTCGCGCGCGCCCTGGCCGCGGCTGTCGTGCGCCATCGGGAACACGTCGCGCATCAGGCTCATGCGGCGACGGGTGCCGGCGTGGCGGGAGAAGGCGTAGATCGGGGCGCTCGAGCGGAAGCGCGAGAGGAAGCGCGCGGTGCCGCCGGATTCGGTCATGGCCACGATCGCGGCCACGCCGATGTGCTCGCTGAGGAACATGGCGGCCATCGCGATGGCCTGGTCGGCGCGCTGCAGCCCCCGCTGCGCGCGTTCGAAGTCGGTGTCGTGCTCGAACTGCTTTTCCGCGCCGACGCAGATCCGCGACATCGCCTCCACGGCCCGCACCGGATGGGCGCCCGCCGCGGTCTCGGCGGACAGCATCACCGCGTCGGTGCCGTCGATCACCGCGTTGGCCACGTCGAGCACCTCGGCCCGGGTCGGCATCGGGCTTTCCACCATCGACTGCAGCATCTGCGTGGCCGTGATGACCACGCGGTTGCGGGCAAGCGTCTCGCGGATGATCTTCTTCTGGAGGCCGGGCAGCTCGGCGTCGCCGATCTCGACGCCGAGGTCGCCGCGCGCGACCATGACCACGTCGCTGGCGTCGATGATCTCGCCCAGGTTCTCGATCGCCTCCGCGCGCTCGATCTTCGACACCAGCGCGGCATCGCTGCCGTGCGCGCGGGCCACCCGCCGCGCCTCGTGCATGTCCTCGGCGCTGCGGCAGAAGGACACGGCGATGAAGTCGACGCCGATGTCGGCGGCGACCCTGATCAGCTCGCGGTCGTGGTCGGTGATCGCGCCCAGCGACAGCCCGCCGCCCTGCTTGTTCAGGCCCTTGCGGTCGGACAGCACGCCGTCGTTGAGCACGGTGGTGGCGATGGTGTCGCCCTCGATCGCGAGCACGCGCAGCTGCACCATGCCGGCGTCGAGCAGCAGCACGTCGCCCACGGCCAGGTCGCCGGGGAGGCCCAGGTAGCTCACGCCCACGCCGGCGGCGCTGCCCGGGGGCGCGTCGTCCCGGGCGTAGAGCTCGAAGCGGTCGCCCGCGCGCAGCTCCACGCTGCCGCCCTCGAAGCGCTCGATGCGGATCTTCGGCCCGGGCAGGTCGGCGAGGATGCCGACCTCGACGCCGGCCCGCGCGGCGGCCTCGCGCACTTCCTGCGCGCGCCGCACGTGGTCGGCGGGGACGCCGTGGGAGAAGTTCAGCCGCACCGCGTTGATGCCCGCGCGCACCAGCGCGTCGAGCACGCCGGGCGCGTCCGACGCCGGCCCCAGGGTGGCCAGGATGCGGGTGCCGCGGCGGTATTCGGACATCGGGGGCCTCGGGTTCGGCGGGTGGGGACGGGTCGCCCCAATGCTAGCCGAGCCGGATTGCGGGTGGGCGCGCGGTTCGCAAAGCGACCGCGCCGGGCGCTGCGCCCCGCTCAGCCGCCGCGCTGCTCAAGCGCCGCGACCGCCGGCAGGGTCTTGCCCTCGAGGAACTCGAGGAAGGCGCCGCCGCCGGTGGAGATGTAGCCGACGCCGTCGGCGATGCCGTACTTGTCGACCGCGGCCAGGGTGTCGCCGCCGCCGGCGATCGAGAACGCCTTCGAGTCCGCGATCGCGCGCGCCAGGGTCTGCGTGCCCTTGCCGAAGGCGTCGAACTCGAACACACCCACCGGACCGTTCCAGACCACGGTGCCGGCCCCGGCGATCAGCGCCGCGTAGCGCTGAGCGGTCTCCGGGCCGATGTCGAGCACCATGTCGTCGGCGCCGATGGCGCCCACGGCCTTGACCGTCGCCGGCGCGTCGGCGGCGAAGGCCGGCGCCACCACCACGTCGGTCGGCACCGGGATGTCTGCGCCGCGGGCGCGGGCGTCGGCCATGATCTTCCTCGCGGTGTCGACCAGGTCGGCCTCGTGCAGCGACTTGCCGACGCCGTGCCCGGCGGCGGCGATGAAGGTGTTGGCGATGCCGCCGCCCACGATCAGCTGGTCGACCTTGCCCACCAGCGAGGACAGCAGCTCGAGCTTGGTCGAGACCTTGGAGCCGGCCACGATCGCCAGCAGCGGCCGCGCGGGGTCCTTCAGCGCCTTGCCCAGCGCGTCCAGCTCGGCCATCAGCAGCGGCCCGCCCGCGGCCTGCGCGGCCTGGCGGATCACGCCGTGGGTGGAGGCCTGGGCGCGGTGCGCGGTGCCGAAGGCGTCCATGACGAAGACGTCGCAGAGCGCGGCATAGCGCTTCGCCAGCGTCTCGTCGTCGGCCTTCTCGCCGACGTTCATCCGGCAGTTCTCCCGCAGCACCAGCTGCCCGGGCGCGACGTCGACGCCGGCGAGGTAGGCGCGCACCAGCGGCACCTCGCGGCCGAGCAGTTCGCCCAGGCGCAGGGCGACGGGGGCCAGCGAGTCGACCTCGCTCCACGCGCCCTCCTTCGGGCGGCCCAGGTGGGACATCACCATCACCGCGGCACCGGCGTCGAGCAGGGCGCGCAGCGTCGGCAGCGAGGCCAGGATGCGCTGGTCGGAGGTCACGCGGCCGTCGGCGACCGGCACGTTGAGGTCCTGGCGGACCAGCACGCGCTTGCCGGCAAGGTCGAGGTCGGTCATGCGGAGGATGGTCATGTCGCGGCGCGCCGGCTGTCAGGGGGCGCCATTGTCGACGCCGGCGGCGGGGGATTCAAACGCCGCGGCGCACGCCCCCGGAGAGGCGGCCGATCGCGGCCGCTCAGCCGCTGCGCCGGCGAAACAGCAGCCAGGAGACGGTCATCATCAGCACCGGAGGCACGGCATAGGCGACCCGGTAATCGAAGCCGTAGACCGCCGCCAGCTTGGCCACCTGGTTCTGCAGCATCCAGAAGCCGAGCGCGAACACCACGCCGATGAACAGCCTCCGGCCGAGCCCGCCGCTGCGCAGCGAACCGAACGCGAACGGCATCGCGGCCAGGCACAGCGCGAGCACGTTCACCGGGTAGTACCAGCGCCCCCAGTAGTGCTCCTCGAACTCGCTGGCGTCGAGCCGGTTCCGGCGCCGGTAATCGATGCCCTCGGCGAGCTCGCGCGCCGACATGTAGCGCGGGCGGAAGGCGCCGCCGGCGCTGGCGGCGAGGGACGCGGCGTCGAGCTGCGAGTCCCAGCGCTCCTCGTCGACGCGGACCTCGGCCACCGCGCGCTCCTCGAAGGTCACGCGGCGCACGTCCCGCAGCCGCCAGCCGCCGTCGCGATGCTCGGCCAGGCCGACCTGAGCGACCGACTCCAGGCGGCCGTCGTCGGCGAACTCGAACAGGCGCACGTCGTTGAGCTCCAGCCAGGCCTCGCCGTCGTCGCTGCGCTCGCGCCCGTCGCGCGCGTTGAGGAAGGTGTTGCCCTCGCGCGCCCAGAGGCCCGAATAGCGGGCCACGATCATGTCGCTGGAGCGCGCGGACGCGCGCATGGCATCGGCGGCGCGCTGCGCGCCGGGGCCCAGCGTCTCGCCGCTGAGCATCATCAGCGCGGTCAGCAGGGCCAGCGGCACCGCCACCGACAGGCTCAGCCGGCGCCGCGACACCCCCAGCGCGCGCAGGGCGGTGAGCTCGGAGCTGGCGGCAAGCTGGCCCAGGCCCATCAGCGTGCCGATCACCGCCGCGGTCGGGAACATGGTGTAGGCACGGCGCGGGACCGTGTACGCGACGTAGGTGAGCACGCTCACGAAGCCGTACTCGCCCTGGCCCATGTTGTCGATCTCGTCGACCGCGGCGAGCACCGCGTCCAGGCCCACCAGCACGGCCCAGGCGAGGAGCACGGTCGCCACCACGACGCGGGCGACGAGGAGGTCGTGGATCCGGGGCAGCGGCATCATCGCGGCGCGCTCCCGGCGCGGCGGCGCGGCGCGCCGACGCGGCCATCGCGGAAGTACAGCCAGGCGCCCCCGGCCAGCAGCGGCAGCACCAGCCACCACAGCCCCAGGTGCACGGGGAGCACCCCGTCGGCCAGCCACCGGGTCCCCAGAAGCATGAAGTTCATGCCCACCACGTAGGCGAGGAAGCCCAGCGCGATGCGGCCATAGCGCGCCTGCCGCGGCGGGCTGCGGGCCAGCGGCACCGCCAGCAGCGCGAACGCCAGCGCCAGCAGCGGCGGTGCGATCCGGGAATGCAGCTGGGCGCGCGCTTCCGGCCGCGGGTCGCCTAACAGGGCCAGGGAGGTGTCGTACTCGGGGTTGTCGTCCGCCTAGCGGGTCTCGGCGTCCGGCCGGCGCAGCTCGTTGCGCTCGTAGCGCATCATCCTGAAATCAAGGCTGTCGCTCAGCGGGCCCTCGACCCGGAAGCCCTCCCGGAGGTCGAGGTAGCGTTCGGCGCCGTCGACGGTCAGGCGGCCGCTGCGCGCGGTGGTCACGTCCATGCGCTCGCCGGACTGGCGATAGACGAAGACCCGGCCCAGGGCCGAGCCCTCGCCGGACATCGCGCCAACGTAGACCACGCCTCCCCCGCCGGGCAGCTCGACGAAGCGGCCGGCTTCGAGGCCGGCCAGCAGCAGGCTGCGGTTGCCTTCGGCCACCATCCGCTGCGAATAGTCGTTGGCCCAGGGCCCGAGCCACATCGAACAGGCGGCGATCACCGCCACCACGGGCAGGACCAGCAGCATCAGCGGCCGGAGCAGCCGCCGCGGGCCGACCCCGGTCGCCACCAGCACCGGCATCTCCGAATCCCGGTACAGCCGTCCCACGGCCAGCAGCAGCCCCAGCATCAGGCCAAGGGGCAGGATCAGCGGCAGGTAGTTGAGCACCTGCAGCCCGAGCTGGGACAGCATCAGGCCCGCCGGGACCCGGCCGCGGGCGATATCGCCGAGGACGTCGGCGAAAACCCCGCCCAGGCTCACGATCATCAGCACAACGAGCGCCGCGAACGTGGATTGGGCGAATTCGCGGAACAGGTAGCTGTCGAGCTTCGGCATCCGGGGGCGGCCTTGCATTAGAATCGGGGGTTCGTCCATTACACCGCTACGGCCGCGCCGGGACCCTGGCGCAGCGGCGCGTCGCCGCATTCTGGACCGCGGATTGTAAGGAAC
Source organism: Gammaproteobacteria bacterium (assembly GCA_012510865.1). GTDB lineage: Bacteria > Pseudomonadota > Gammaproteobacteria > Xanthomonadales > Xanthomonadaceae > Luteimonas. Next base: position 2,292 of record JAAZHF010000455.1, on the reverse strand, counting down.
ACTTCACGCCAGAACTCCACGACAGGACCCCATGACCCTCGAACTTGCCCTGAACACCGCCGCCCCCGCCACCGCCGACGTCGACTGCGTCGTGGTCGGCGCCTTCGCCGACAAGACCCTGGCCGCCTCCGCCCGCGCGCTCGACGAGGCCAGCGGAGGCCGCCTGTCGGCACTGGCCGCCCGCGGCGATGTCGACGGCGCCACCGGCCGCAGCTCGATGCTGCACGACCTCCCGGGCGTCACGGCGCCGCGCGTGCTGGGCGTGGGCCTGGGCGAGGCGGGCAAGTTCGCCGTGCCGCAGTACCTCAAGGCGGTCGCCGACGCCGTGCGCGCGCTCAGGACCGGCCCGGTGCGCTCGGCCCTGCTGACGCTGCCCGAGCTCGATGTCCCCGGCCGCGACGCGTCCTGGAACGTCCGCCAGGCCGCGATCGCCGCCGACCACGCCGCCTACCGCTACACCGCCACGCTGGGCGAGAAGAACAGGAAGCGCAGCGAGAAGGGCCTCGAGCGCCTGGGGATCGCCGGCAGCGACGAGGCCGCGCTGGCCCAGGGCCGGGCGATCGCCGCCGGCATCGACTTCACGCGCGAGCTCGGCCACCTGCCCCCCAACATCTGCAACCCGGCCTACCTGGCGCAGCAGGCGCGCGACTTCGCGGCGAAGTTCGACAAGGCCTCCTGCGAGGTGCTCGAGCGCGAGGACATGGAGAAGCTCGGCATGGGCTCGCTGCTCGCGGTCGCCCGCGGCTCGGCCAACGCGCCGAAGCTGATCGTCCTGAAGTGGAACAACGGCGGCGACGCCAAGCCCTACGTGCTGGTCGGCAAGGGCATCACCTTCGACACCGGCGGCGTCAACCTGAAGACCCAGGGCGGCATCGAGGAGATGAAGTACGACATGCTCGGCGCCGGCTCGGTGATGGGCACCTTCGTCGCCGCCGCGGGCATGGACCTGCCGGTGAACCTGGTGGTGGTGGTGCCGGCGGTCGAGAACGCCATCGACGGCAACTCGTACCGCCCGTCGGACATCGTCACCAGCATGTCGGGCAAGACCATCGAGGTCGGCAACACCGACGCCGAGGGCCGCCTGATCCTGTGCGATGCGCTGACCTACGCGCAGCGCTTCGAGCCGCAGGCCCTGGTCGACGTGGCCACGCTCACCGGCGCCTGCATGGTCGCCCTGGGCAGCTTCGCCACCGGGCTCATGTCCAAGCACGACGACCTGGCGCAGCAGCTGCTCGAGGCCGGCGAACACGTCTTCGACCGCGCCTGGCGCCTGCCGCTGTGGGACGAGTACCAGACCATGCTCGATTCCAGCTTCGCCGACGTCTACAACATCGGCGGCCGCTGGGCCGGCGCGGTGACCGCGGGCTGCTTCCTGGCGCGCTTCACCGAGGGCCAGCGCTGGGCGCACCTGGACATCGCCGGCAGCGCCAGCCACAGCGGCAAGAACGGGCTGGCGACCGGCCGCCCCGTCGGCCTGCTGTCGCAGTGGCTGCTGGACCAGGTCGCCTGATGCGCGCGGGGGCGTGCGTCCACCGTACGCCCCCGGCCCAGGCCTGACGCCATGCCCCGCGCCGATTTCTACCTCATCGCCAAGCCGCGCTTCCGCGACGAGCCGCTGCTGCTGGTCTGCGAGCTCGCGAAGAAGGCGCTGGCCGCCGGGCAGCCGATGCTGGTGCTGGCGCGCGACGCCGACCAGGCCGAGCGGCTGGACGACCTGCTGTGGTCGTTCGACCCCGACGCCTACGTGCCGCACCAGATCGCCGGACTGGACCTCGACGACGGCGGCGGCGAGGAGGACGAGGCCGACGTGCTGATCGTGCCCCCCGGCGTGGACGTGCCCCTGCGGGCGCTGGTGCTCAACCTGCGCGACGCGGCGGTCGAGGGCGCCTTCGAGCGCGTGCTCGAGGTGGTGCCGGCCGACCCGTCCGCGCGCGAGCCGCTGCGCGCGCGCTGGACGCAGTACAAGGCGCGCGGCCTGGACCTGAAGAAGTACGACATGTGACGCGGGGGCCCGCCCCCGCCCCGCCCGATCGCGAGTCCCCAATGTCTCTTGCCACCGGCTACGACCCGAAGTCCTTCGAATCCCGCATCTACGCCCAGTGGGAAGCCAGCGGCGCGTTCGCGCCGGCCGGAGACGGCCCGGCGTATTCGATCCTGCTGCCGCCGCCCAACGTCACCGGCACCCTGCACATGGGCCACGCCTTCCAGCACACGCTGCAGGACGCGCTCATCCGCTACCACCGCATGCGCGGCTTCCGCACCCTGTGGCAGGTGGGCACCGACCACGCCGGC
>JAAZHF010000454.1 GCA_012510865.1 Gammaproteobacteria bacterium | reverse complement strand
GAGGAACAGCGCGCGCGGGATCGCGATGGCCGCGCCGCTGACGTAGTCGGCCTCGCGCACGTAGGCGTGGCGGGGGTCGTCCGGATCGCCGAAGCGGCCGTAGTTCCAGGCGCTGCCGTCGGCGAAGACCACGCCGCCGGCCTCCTGCAGGCGACCGTCCGGGTACAGGAGCTGCGCTCCGACCAGGCCCGTGCCCGGATGCTCCTCGAAGGTCCGCAGCAGGGCGTCCAGCCATCCGGGCTGGGGCACGGTGTCGTTGTTGAGCAGGACCAGGCAGTCGCCGCGCGCCAGGCCGGCGCCGTCGTTGCAGGCTGCGATGAAGCCGCCGTTGGCGGGGCGGCGGTGGTAGCGGAGGCCTTCGACCCGCGGCAGCAGCTCCGGGGTGCGGTCGGTCGATCCGTCGTCGACCACGATCACCTCGAACGGCGCCCGCGGCGGGTGCGCCGCCAGGGCACGCAGGCAGGCCAGGGTGTGGTCGAACTGGCCGTAGACCGGGATCACGATGCTGGCCAGCGGCTGCCCGCTGGTCGGCAGCGCGAACGGAGCGAACGGGCTGGCCGGCGGCAGGTACAGGCCGTCGCGCAGCGCGCGCGGCGGCGGCGCCAGCTGCGCCCGCAGCCTCGCCCAGCTGGCGCGCAGCCCGCGCGTGCGAAGGCTCAGCAGCCCGCGCTGGACCAGGCCGGCGGCGCGGGTGGCCAGGAAGCGGGCGTCGGCAAGCGGGTCGGGCATCCAGCGACAACTCCGGCTGAAGGGAAAGCGCGCGCGATCGGGGCGGGCGGATGGGCCTGGGCTAGACTCGGCACGATTGCCCATTCTCTCACCAGCGCCGGCGCCGCGGACCAGCGGCCCCGTCCACGCACGGCCGCCCCGTCCACATGGCACGCATCGAGTACGACGAAGACGATCACGACGATGGCGCTCCGCGCCCCGGCTGGCGCCGCACACTGCTGACATGGCTGTTGGCCGCGGCCGGCCTCGGGCTGGGCTTCCTCGTGCCCTACATGCTGTACCTCAACCACCAGGTCGGGGAGCGCTTCGGCCAGCTGCAGTGGCAGGAACCCACGCGCGTCTATGCGCGCCCGCTGGCGCTGTCACCGGGCATGGCGATGGATGCGCGCACGCTGAAACTCGAGCTCGACGCGGCCGGCTACCGCGAGGGCGACGGCCGGCGCCCGGGCACCTATGCCAGCGCCGAGGGCCGCTGGACGATCGCCAGCCGCGGCTTCCCCGACGTCGGCGGCCCGGTGCCGCCCAGCCGCGTAGAGGTCCGCCTCGCCGGCGGCGAGGTCGCGAAGCTGCGCGACCTGGTGGCCGGTCGCGATGCCGCGCAGGTGCGCCTCGATCCGGCGCGCATCGCCACCCTCTACGGCCGGCAGCAGGAAGAGCGCCGGCTGGTGCGCGTGGCCGAGGTCCCGCAGCAGCTCCCCGACGCCCTGCAGGCGGTCGAGGACCGCGACTTCGCGCACCACCACGGCATCGACCTGCGTGGCATGGCGCGCGCGGCCTGGGTCAACCTCAAGGCCGGCGAGGCCCGGCAGGGCGCCAGCACGCTGACCCAGCAGCTGGCGCGCAGCGGCCTGCTCGGCATCGGCCGCGAGCAGACCTGGAGCCGCAAGTTCAACGAGATCCTGTACGCGCTG
>JAAZHF010000041.1 GCA_012510865.1 Gammaproteobacteria bacterium | reverse complement strand
GGGCGGCCGGTCGAGCGCCTGGTAGCCGGGAGCGGAGAGATCGATGGTGGTGCTCATGCCGTCAAGCATGGGGGGCACGGGCGCGGGCTTCAAGCGTCGGGCCGTGAACGCGGCGTCGCGGCGGCGGCCTCGGCCCAGGTGAAGGACTCCTCCACCGCCTGCCCGCGCGGCGGGGCCAGGCGCACGATCACGCGCAGCGGCTTGAAGCCCTCGGGCAGGATCAGGTCGCCCTCTACCTGCTGGAAGTACTTGAACGAGTAGTCGACGCCCGGGGCGTCCTCCAGCTGGCGCAGGTCGGACCAGGACAGGCGCTCGAGGCTGTCGTTGCGCGAACCTTCCACCGCGACCGTGAGCGTGCCGCTGCTCACCGCCGCGCGGTTCAGGGTCTGGGTGAGCGTGGCGGTGAAATGCCAGGCGCCCTCGCCCTGCGACTGCAGCTTGAGTCCGTGGACCGTCAGCCCGCGGCGCTGGCTGGTACTGCCCACCAGGCGTTCGTAGAAGGCGACGTCGGCGCGCAGCGCGGAGATCTCCTCGTCGCGTTCGGCCAGCGTGCCCTGCAGGTCGCGGTTGGCCTCGCGGCTGACCTGGTCGGAGCGGGTCAGGGTCGCCACTTCCTGGCGCAGCGCCTCGAGCTCCGACTCCAGCGCGCGGTCGTCGCCGCGGGCGCTGCCGCCGACCACCGTCCAGGCGCCCCAGAGCCCGAACAGCAGGCACAGCGCGAGCAGGCCGAGGAGGGCGGCGTGGGCCCGCGGGTGCGGGTGCTCCGGGGGCGGCGGGGCGTCGGGCATCGGCGCATGGTAGCGCCCGACCGCCGCCGTGGGCACCTGCGCCCTATACTCCCCCCAGGTCCGGCCCGGGAGCGCGGCAGTGTCCGAAGCCCATCTGTTCGCCGTTGGCGTCCTCCTGGCGTGGCTGGCCGGGATCCGCGTGTACCTCACCGTGTTCGGCATCGGCCTGGCCGGCGCGCTCGGCTGGCTGGACCTGCCGCCGGCGCTCGCGGTCACGACCTCGCCCTGGGTGCTCGGCGTCTCCGGGGCGCTGGCGCTGGCCGAGTTCTTCGCCGACAAGATCCCGGGCGTCGATTCCGGCTGGGACCTGGTGCAGACGCTGGCACGGGTGCCCGCCGGCGCCTTCCTCGCCGCGGCGGCGCTGTCCACCGACGGCGACCTCTCGGCGGGGATGCTCGCGACCGGCGCCGGCGTCGCGCTCGGAAGCCATGCGCTGAAGTCGGGCAGCCGCGTGCTGATCAACGCGTCGCCGGAGCCGCTCAGCAACTGGGGCGCCTCGGCCACCGAGGACGTGGCCACGATCGGGCTGATGGCCCTGGCGGTGGCCCACCCGCTGCTGGCCCTGGGCATCGCGTTCTCCCTCAGCCTGGCGCTCGCGCTCGCCCTGTGGTGGGTGTGGCGGCGGCTGTTCAGGCGCCGCCCGGTCGCCGGGGCCGGCTGAGCGCGGCCCGCGTCCACGCCCCCGGCCGCGGTTCGTTGTAGGCTTTGCGTCCGGGGGAACGCGCGCGAGGCGCGGGGCCTCCGTTCACGCCCACGGAGGACCCCGCAGTGAGCGCAGCACCCGGCCCACGCACCGCAGAAGGGATCGGCACGTCGACGCCGGTGCCCGGCGAGTCCGTGCGCGCCGAGTTCCCGCCCGCGGGCTACTGGCGCCGCTGGTGCGGCGATGCGCCGCCCGCCAAACCGGTGCGCGTCGACGCCCCCGCCGCCGAGCCGCCGCCGCCGCTGGTGGAGCCGCCGGTCGCGGCCGACGGCACCGCCGACGCCCCCTACCGGGTCCTGGTGGTCGAGGACGACCTCAGCCAGGCGCTGTTCGCCGAGAGCGTGCTCGGCGGCGCGGGCATGCAGGCGGCCGTGGTCTCGGTCGCCGCCGAGGTGATGGCCTCGCTGGAGACCTTCCGCCCCGACCTGGTGCTGATGGACCTGCACATGCCCGGCATGGACGGCGTCGAGCTGACCAACATGATCCGCGCCCACGCCACGCACGGGCACGTGCCGATCGTGTTCCTCACCGGCGACCCGGATCCCGAGCGCCAGTTCGAGGCCCTCGAGACCGGCGCCGACGACTTCCTCACCAAGCCGGTCCGCCCGCGCCACCTGATCGCCGCCGTGCAGAGCCGCGTGCGCCGGGCGCGCATGCTGCAGCGCGAGCGCAGCGGCAGCGGGCGCCACCCGGTCACCGGCCTGTACACGCGTTCGCACATGCTGCAGCGCCTGAACTCGATGATCCCGGGCGATGGCACGGGTGCGATCTACATGGTCGAGGTCGCCGGCGTGGGCGCCCTGCGCGACCGCTACGGCTATGCGGGCCTGGAACAGCTGCTGACCGGCGCCGCCAGCCGCATCGGCGAGGTCGCCCAGGGCCACGCCGTGTCGCGCCTGAGCGACAGCATCTACCTGGTGCACGCCGCGGGCCTCGAGCCCGGCCTGCTGCCGGAGAGCGCCCGCGCCCTGCGCGACGCCCTCGGCCGCGAAGGCTTCACCGTCAACGACGAGAGCGTGCGCCTGCGCGCCTTCGTCGGCTATACCGCGCTGTCCCACGGCTATGGCGACGCCAGCAGCGCGCTGGCCGCGGCCGAGCGCGCGCTGCGCGAGGCGCGCACCCAGCCCCTGGCGGTGGCGGCCTACCAGCCGCCGCGGCAGCGCGACCACGACCTGGCCATGGCCGAATCGGTCCGCAAGGCCCTGGCCGACGGCGGCTTCGAGCTGGCCTTCCAGCCGGTGGTGGCGGTCGCCGGCGGCGAGGAGGCGCAGTTCCAGACGCTGCTGCGCATGCGTTCGGCCGACGGCAAGCTGGCGCCCGCGGCGGAGTTCCTGCCGGCCGCGGACGCCGCCGACCTGATGCACGACATCGACGCGCGCGTGCTCGAGCTGGCGGTGACCGTGCTGCACGAGCGCTCCGATGCGGGCAAGCCGGTGCGGCTGTTCGTCTCCCAGTCGGCGCGGACGCTGGCGCGCGACGGCCACGCCGACCACGTGCTCGGCATGCTGGCCGCCTACGGCGTCGAGGGCGGCCGCATCGTGATCGACGTGCGCCAGGACGAGGCGCTGATCCACGCGCTGGCGCTGCGCGAGTTCTGCGACGCCATGGTCCCGGCCGGGGTGCAGCTCTGCCTTGGCCAGTACCAGACCGGGCGCGAGGCCGACGCACTGCTGGGCCAGCTTCCGCTGGGCTACGTGCGCCTGGCCGCGCGCTATTCCCAGCGCCTCGACGACCCGGCCGTGCGCGACGAGATGCGCCAGGCGATCGAGCGCGCGCACCGCCTGGGCCTGTGCGTCATCGGCCAGCAGGTGGAGGACCCGCAGGCGGCAGCCACGCTCTGGATGAGCGGCGTCGACTTCATCCAGGGCAACCTGGTGCAGCAGGCGGCGGGCGAACTGGACTTCGACTTCCACCACTCGGTGCTCTGAGATGATCACTCGCGGCCGCCCTTCCGCCCTGATGCTCCGCTGGCTGGCGCTGGGCGCCGCCGCCGGCGCCACCCTGAGCCTGGTCCTCGACGTCGTCGGGCTCGAGGGCCCGTGGCAGCACTCGGCGCTGGTGCTGGTCCTGCTGGTGCTGTTCGCGGTCGTCGCCATCCACGTCAGCGTCCGCAGGCGCGACCAGCAGATGGACGAGGCCGAGGAGCGCGCGCGCCGCGACGAATCGATGATGGAGCAGCTGCAGGCGCAGATCGAGCACCACACCCAGCTCGAGCAGCAGCTGCGCCAGGCCAAGCAGGCGGCCGAGTCGGCGGTGATGGCCAAGGGCGAGTTCCTCGCCACCATGAGCCACGAGATCCGCACGCCGCTCAACGGCATCGTGCCGATGCTCGACCTGCTGATGCACGCCCGCCTGGCGCCCGACCACGCCGAGCTGGTGCGCACGGCGTACACCTCGTCGCAGCAGATGCTGCGCATCGTCGACGACATCCTCGACTACTCGAAGCTCGAGGCCGACAAGCTCGAGCTCGAGACCACCGGCTTCAACCTGCGCGAACTGCTCGAAGTCGTGATGCAGCTCATGGAGCGCCCGGCCCAGGGCAAGGGCCTGCGCATGAGCCTCAGCATCGACCCAGCGGTCCGCCTGGCCGTGCGCGGCGACCCGGTGCGCCTGCGCCAGGTGCTGGGCAACCTGGTGTCGAACGCGGTCAAGTTCACCGAGCGCGGCTCGGTGTCGGTGTCGGTGCGCCGCATCGGCGAGACCCCCGCCCAGCACCAGCTCCGCTTCGAGGTGCGCGACACCGGCATCGGCATTCCCCAGGGCTCGCAGGCGCGCCTGTTCCAGGCCTTCAGCCAGGCCGACGCGTCGACCACCCGCCTGTACGGCGGCACCGGGCTGGGCCTGGCCATCTCCAAGCGCATCGTCGACCTGATGGGCGGGCGCATCGGCGTCGAGTCCGAGCCCGGCCAGGGCGCCACCTTCTGGTTCGAGGTCCCCCTGCTCAAGGCCGCCGGCGACATGCCGACCGCGACCCAGGACAGCAGCCCGCGCGGCCGCCTGCTGCTGCTCAGCGCCGACCCGCGCCTGCGCCTGCGGCTGTCGATGCTGCTGCCCAACTGGGGCC
>JAAZHF010000453.1 GCA_012510865.1 Gammaproteobacteria bacterium | reverse complement strand
GTACCAGTCCAACGTCGCCCGCAAGGTCTACCTGGTGCACCGCCGCGACACGCTGCGCGCCGAGAAGATCATGCAGGACAAGCTGCAGGCGAAGATCGACGCCGGGAAGATCGAACCGGTCTGGCACCACGTCGTCGACGAGGTGCTCGGCAACGACGCGGGCGTCACCGGCCTGCGCCTGAAGTCGGTGCAGGACGACAGCACGCGGGAGATCGCGGTGCACGGCTTCTTCGTCGCCATCGGGCACACGCCCAACACCTCGCTGTTCGAAGGCCAGCTGGCGATGAACAACGGCTACATCGAGATCCGTTCGGGCCTGTCCGGTGGCGCGACCGAAACCTCGGTCAAGGGCGTGTTCGCGGCAGGGGACGTCGCCGACCAGGTCTACCGCCAGGCGATCACCTCGGCCGGCTTCGGCTGCATGGCCGCACTCGACGCCGAACGCTTCCTCGACAAGGATGGCTGAGCCCGCGCACACCGCGGGCGCCGCCGGCTGAGCCGGCAATGCCTGGCGCGCGCGTCCACGGGTCGCTGTCCGGGATCCCGCCCGGGGCCTGGGACGCGCTGCATGACGGCGGCAATCCCTTCGTGGCCCACGCCTTCCTCGATGGCCTGGAGCGCAGCGGCTGCCTGCGCCCGGGCTGGGGCTGGAGGCCGAGGCACATCGCGCTATGGGCGGGCGGGACCCTCGTGGCCGCGGCCCCGGGTTACCTGAAGGACAACTCGCACGGCGAATTCGTGTTCGACCACGCCTGGGCGCGGGCCTACGCCCACCACGGCCGGGACTACTACCCGAAGTGGCTGGGCGCGGTGCCCTATTCGCCGGTGACCGGGCCGCGCCTGCTGGCGCGCGACGACGTGGCGCGGCGCGCCCTGGTGGAGGCCATCCTGGACGACGCCCGCGCTCTCGGGCTTTCCTCGGCGCACGTCAATTTCCACGAAGCCGCCGAGGATGCGGCCTTCGGCGCCGACTGGCTGCCCCGCCGCGACGTCCAGTACCACTGGCGCAACGAGGCCGGCTGGACGGACTTCGCCGGCTTCCTCGCCGACATGGACCACCGCCACCGCAAAAACATCCGCCAGGAGCGTGCCAGGGTCGCCCGCGCCGGCGTCGGCTTCCGGCTGGTGCACGGCGACGAGGCCAGCGAGGCCGACCTCGCCCGCATGCATGGCTTCTACCTGCGGACCTTCGCCGACTATGGCAACGCGCCGGCGCTCACGCTGGACTTCCTGCAGCACCTCGCCCGGTCCATGCCGCGCGCGCTGGTGCTGGTCTTCGCGGAGCTGGCGGGCGAAGCCGTGGCCGGCGCGCTCTTCCTGCGCGGCGGCGACACCCTCTACGGCCGCTACTGGGGCGCGGGCCTGCAGCTGCCGGGCCTGCACTTCGAGACCTGCTACTACCAGGGCATCGAGTACTGCCTGCGCGAAGGGCTGCGCATCTTCGAGCCCGGGGCGCAGGGCGAGCACAAGATCGCGCGCGGCTTCCTCCCCACCGCGGTCCGCAGCCGCCACTGGATCGCGGACGACGGGTTCCGGACCGCGCTGGCGCGCTGGTGCGCCGACGAGTCCGAAGCGGTCGACGCCATGGCCCGGTCGCTGTCGCGCCGTTCGCCGTTCCGCGACCGCGGGCCCGGCGCATGAACCGCGGCCTTCCGGCCCTGCTCGGCACGGATCCCGGGGCCCCCTTCCCGGATCCCGCCACCGCCCTGCGGGAGCCCGACGGGCTCCTGGCCGTCGGCGGCGACCTCAAGCCGCGTCGCCTGCTCAATGCCTACGCCAGCGGCGTCTTTCCCTGGTACTCCGAAGGCCAGCCGCTGCTGTGGTGGTCGCCGGATCCCCGTTTCGTGTTCGCCACCGACGGCGTCCGCCTGTCGACGCGCTTCCGGCGCCAGCTGCGGCGCTCCGACTGGACCGTCGTCGCCGACCGCGCCTTCGACCAGGTGGTGCTCGCCTGCGCCACCGCGCCGCGTGCAGGCCAGGACGGCACCTGGATCACCGATGCCATGGCCGCGGCCTATTCCACGCTGCACGCGCTCGGGCATGCGCATTCGATCGAGGTCCTTGCCCCCGGCGGGCGCATGGTCGGCGGCCTCTACGGCGTTGCCGTCGGCCGGATGTTCTTCGGCGAAAGCATGTTCAGCGCGGAAAGCGGCGGCTCGAAGGTGGCGCTGGCGGCGCTGGCGCAGGTGCTGCGGCGCTGGGGCTGGCCGATGATCGACGCCCAGGTGCCCAACCCCCACCTGCTGCGACTGGGCGCGCGCCCGGTACCGCGCGCGGTGTTCCTCGAGGACGTCCGGCGGCTGGCCGCCCTTCCGGGCCGCACCGGCCCCTGGGACACCGGCTTCGGGCGGCTGCACGCCGCGGAGCTCGCGGGCGCCGCGCCCCCGCACGCGGGCGCGGGCTGAGGCCGGGTTTTGCGCGGCATGGCCGTACATGCGACAATGCTCCTCTTTCGGGCCCCGGCCCGCCCACAGGACTGGTCAGTACAGGACGCATGGCGAAAGACGACGTCATTGAATTCGAGGGCACGGTTTCGGAAACCCTTCCGAACACCATGTTCCGCGTGAGGCTGGAGAACGGGCACGAGATCATCGCCCACATCTCGGGCCGCATGCGCAAGAACTACATCCGCATCCTCACCGGTGACCGAGTCAAGGTCGAGATGACCCCGTACGACCTCACCAAGGGACGCATCACCTATCGCATGAAGTAAGGCGCGCTGCGCCGGAGGAAAAAAGGCGGCCCGGAGGCCGCCTTTTTCGTTGCCGGTGTCGCAGGCGCGGCCATGGCCGCGATCC
>JAAZHF010000452.1 GCA_012510865.1 Gammaproteobacteria bacterium | reverse complement strand
TGCTGCGGCCGCGCGCCGTGTACAGCGGCCGCCGCGGCATGCGCTCGCCGAGCATCACCTCCACGATCCGCCCCTCGACCAGGGACAGCACCCGGATCGAGCCGAAGAACAGGATCAGCAGCGGGACGCCGATGATGGTGACCGACACCCCGAGCGAGGTCGAGAAGCCGGCGACCACCCAGGTGAAGTAGAAGATGCCGGTGGCCAGGGCCAGCACCATGTAGAACAGCGAGGCCCAGGTGCGGGGATCGGCGACCACGCCGAAGAAGCGGCCCGCCACCGACTTCCGCCGCGGCGGCGCAGGCGCACGCAGGGCGGTCTGCACCGTCACCTCGGTGTCGCGGTAGATGTCGGCCACCTCGTCCGGGGCGCCATAGCTGGATGCGACCGCGGCGATGACCTCGGCCTCGGTCCTGCCGGGGTTCTCGGCCAGCTCGGAGCGCAGGTACTCCTCGGCGTCGGAGAGCGCATCCTGGACCATGGCCGGGTCGGCGCCGGCCAGGGCGCGCCGCAGCTGGTCCAGGTACTCGGGGATGGTGCGGGGCAGGCTGTTCATCACGGGGTCCCCTCCAGGACGGTATCGACGGAGTCGCGGGTCGCGCGCCAGGCCGCGGCCCATTCGCGCAGGACGGCGTGCCCCGCTTCGGTGATGCGGTAGTAGCGGCGCGGCGGGCCGGCGTCGGACGGCCCGACATGGCTGGACAGGAGGCCGGTGGCCTCGAGGTTGCGCAGCACCGGGTACAGCGCGCTCTGCTTGCCGCTGAGCACGCCGTCGCCGAAGGCCTCCAGGGTCTTGGCGATCTGGTAGCCGTACATCGGCTCGCCGGCGCGCGACAGCACCGCCAGCAGGGCCAGCGCCACCACCCCCGAGCTCAGCTCGCGCTGGAACTTGCGCAGGGTGGCTTCGATGTCCGGCGGCGGCAGTGGTTCAACCATGCGTGCACACTAGTGCGAACTTCCATATAGCGAATGTGCCGATAGTCAGGCCCGCGCGTGGATGGGCAACAATCGCGGCGTCCACACCGGAGCCTTCCCGTGCATCGAACCCGCTTCCACGCCGCGGCCCTGTCCGCCGCCCTGCTCATCGCCACCAGCGCCGCCACGGCCACCGACCCCGCGGACAACCCGGGCGACGAAGCGCGCCCGCGCACGACGCAGGAGCTCCTGGACGCGTCCAGCGCCACCGACTGGCGCCGACCGGACCCGGCGAACACGCTCTACATGGAGCTCGAAGGCGGCCGCGTGGTGATCGAGCTCGCCCCCGACTTCGCGCCCCGGCACGTCGCCAACATCCGCACGCTCGCGAAGCAGGGGTTCTGGGACGGGCTCACCATCTACCGCTCGCAGGACAACTTCGTGGTCCAGTTCGGCGACCTCACCGACGAAGGCGGGACGCCGAAGCCGCTCGGCGACGCGAAGCCCGCCCTGCCGGCCGAGTTCTCGCGCCCGGCCGCGGGCCTGCCCTTCCACCGGCTGCCCGACCCCGATGGCTGGGCGCCGGAGACCGGCTTTGCCGCGGGCTTCCCCGCCGCGCGCGACCCCGCCGGCGGCCAGGCCTGGATGGCGCACTGCTACGGCACCGTCGGAGCGGGGCGCGGTGCAGCCCCTGATTCAAGCACCGGCGCGGAGCTCTACGTGGTGATCGGGCAGTCCCCGCGCCAGCTCGACCGCAACATCACCCAGGTCGGGCGCGTGCTCCACGGCATGGAGCTGCTGAGCGTGGTCCCGCGCGGCACCGGTCCGCTGGGCTTCCATGAACAGCCCGCGCAGCGCGTGTCGATCCGGTCGGTGCGACTGGCCTCCGAAGTGCCCGCCGCCGAGCGCACCGACATCCAGGTGCTGCGCACCGACACGCCGCTGTTCGACGCCGTGGTCGAGTCGCGCCGCAACCGGCGCGACGGCTGGTACCTGCAGCCGGCCGGCCACATCGACCTGTGCAACATCACCGTTCCGGTGCGGGTGGCGGACTGACCGTCGCGCCGTCACGCGGCCTTGGCCGGCGGCTGCCTAGCCTGCGCCGGAGGCCTGTCCCCCGACCGGCGGCCCCGACCAGAGGAATGCACGCGATGGCACTGCTCCGCATACGACTCACCGGCAGCGACGACACCGCCCGCGCGGTCATGAACCTGCTCCAGAGCCTCGACGGGATCGAGCACGTGGAGGAGATCGACGACCTCATGCCGCAGCTCGACGACGCCGACTCCAGTTCGGCGGGGCTGAGCGACGTCGACGGGCCGCAGGGGCACACCATCGAGATCGATGCCCCCAACGCCGCCACCGCGCGCCGCGTGCGCGATGCGGTCGAGGCGCTGGCCTTCGACCTCGATGCGCTGGTCGAGTTCGACGAGGACGACGAGGACTGAGTCCCCGGGGCCGCGTTCCACCGGCCGCGACGCCGCGCTGCCTTGCGGGCGTCACTCGGCCCCCGCGGCCCGCGGCTGCGTTTCCGCGGCCGCCGCGGCGGTGCCCGCCGGCAGGTGGCGCCCAAGGAAGGCGAACACGCGCTCGTAATAGGCGCGCGCGTTGGCCTCGTCGTAGAAACCGTGCGTCTCGTTGCGCGGGGCGTAGAGCTCGTACGCCTTCCCGGCCCTGTCCAGCGCGCGGGTCATTATGCGCATGTGCTCGGGCGACACGCGGTGGTCGCGGCCGCCCTGGGCGATGAACAGCGCCGCCTTGATGGCGCCTGCGTGCGCGCTCGGCGAATCCGCCAGCAGGGCGGCGTCGTCTGGGCCGATGTAGTCCTCCAGGCGCGCGCGCCCGCGGCGGCTGCGCTGGGTGTCGCCCCAGCGGTACATGGTGGGCAGGTCGTACGGCCCCGCCATCCCGATCGCGCAGGCGAACAGGTCGGGTTCGCGCACGCTCGCCATCAGCGCGGCATAGCCGCCATAGCTCGCGCCCCAGATGCAGCCCGGTGACGGAGACACGCCCGGCTGCCGCCGGGCCCAGCGGACGCCGTCGACGATGTCGTCGATCATGCCGCGCCCCCACTGGCGGTAGCCCGATTCCATGAACTCCCGGCCGCGGCCGGCGGAGCCGCGGAAGTTCACCTGCAGCACGGCGTAACCGTGCGCCGCCAGCATCTGCACCTCGGGGTCGAAGCCCCACGCGTCGCGGATGCCGTGCGGCCCGCCGTGCACCAGCGCCACCAGCGGGGCGCCGCCAGCGGCCGGCCTCGCCGGCAGGGTCAGGTAGCCGTCCAGGCGGACGCCGTCGCGGCGTTCGAACTCGACCGGCCTCTGCGTGGCCAGGGCCCGACGGTCGAGCCAGGGGCGGTGTTCGGCAAGCGTGCGCAGGTCGCCGCTGACGATGTCCAGCAGGTAGTAGCGCCCCGGCTCGCGGTCCGAGGTCACCAGCACCACCGCCAGGCGCCCGTCGCGGGTGGCGCTCGTCACCTGCACGCGCTCGCCCGGGAACTCGGCCTCGAGCAGGCGGTACATCGCGACGTGCGGATGCGAATCGTCGAAGTACCGCATGGCCGGCGCGCCGCGGCCGAAGCGCACGCCGATCGCCTCGCGCAGGTCGAAGGACAGCACCAGGCTGGACGGGTCCATGCCGGGATCTCCGGCGACCACTTCGCACCCGCCGGTCGCGGGGTCGATGCGTTCGATGACGTCCGGCCCGTACCTGCGCGCGCGCCAGAGGAAGCCGTGGCGGAGGTCGTCGCCGACCGCGACCGGGATCACCGCCACCCCGCTCTGCTCCTCGTCGTTGACCTGCACCCACTCGCCGTCGCGGCGCACGAAGACCAGCTGGTCTCCGTCCACCGTCTCCGCCCAGCTGAAGACCGGGTTGCCGGTGCGGTCGACCATGAACCTGGCATTGGGCACCGGGCCGTCGACCACGTGGCGCGGCTTGCCGCGCTTAAGCAGTCCCACTTCGCTGAGCCGCGTCAGGCAGCCCGTCGCCACTTCGCGGTAGCACTCCAGCACCAGCACCCGGTCCGGATCCCGGACCATGGGGTCCACCACCCGGCCGCGGAACTCGCGCTTGCCGCGCCCGTTGACGTCGACCGTGTGCAGCGCGCGCATCGAATAGGGCTGGGCGAGCTCGCCGATGCGCTGCGACCAGGCGACGACCACGCGCTCGCCGGACACCCAGGCGATGTCATCGATGTAGCCTTCGTGGCCCGGGTCGAGGGTCGTGCTGATGCTGTTGTCGGCGCGCCGCGTGATGACCATCACCGACCGGTCGGCCATGGTCGC
Source organism: Gammaproteobacteria bacterium (assembly GCA_012510865.1). Lineage (GTDB taxonomy): Bacteria > Pseudomonadota > Gammaproteobacteria > Xanthomonadales > Xanthomonadaceae > Luteimonas. Next base: position 2,780 of record JAAZHF010000452.1, on the reverse strand, counting down.
GGTGAGCGCCAGGTACTCGCCCGTGGGCGAGATCTGGATGTTGTCGAACTCCGCCCGGCGCAGCAGCTCTTCGATCGTCGGCGGGGCGGCGCCCGCCACGCCCGGCAGCCACGCGGCGCAGGCGACCAGCGCGGCCGCCATCCGCGCGACCCATGTCCTTCCCTCCATCCCGCGTCCCCCTCCCGTGCCACGCCGCTCCATTGCCGCCAACACTACCGCATGGCGCCCGCCCCCGGGGCGGGCGCGCGCCGGCGCGCCGGGTTCCGGCATATGCTTCGGCATCCACTCCACGCGAGGTCCACGCATGTCCCGGTCGCTGTTCGCCGCAACCCTGCTCACGCTCGCCCTGGCCGCGTGCCAGGGCCAGGCCCCGTCCACCCCCGAAGCCGGGGCACCCGCGGCCGAAGCTGTCGAGGGCGAGCAGGACCGCGCCTTCGCGGCGGTCGCCGCGCGCTTCCTCGACGAAGGCCTGGCGCTGTCGCCGGTGGCCGCGACCCAGGTTGGCGACCACCGCTTCGACGCCATGCTCGACGACCTCGGCGCCGGGGCCCGCGCCCGCGCCGCCGACTGGACCCGCGGCATGCTCGCCGAGCTCGATGCGATCGACGCCTCCGCGCTGTCGCGCGAGAACCAGGTCGACGCACTGATCCTCCGCAACCAGCTCGAGGGCACGCTCTGGGACCTCGAGGAGATGCAGTCCTGGGCCTGGGACCCGCAGGTGTACAGCGGGCTGGCCGGCGGCGCCATCTACGGCCTGATGGCGCGCGAGTTCGCGCCCCTGCCCGACCGCCTGCGCGCGGCCGCGGCGCGCATGGAGAAGATCCCCACCCTGCTCGCGCAGGCGCGCGAAAACCTCGATCCGGCGCGCGTCCCGAAGACCCACGCCGAGACCGTGGCGCGCCAGAACCGCGGCATCCTGACCCTGGTCGACACCTTCATCCTCCCCAATGCCGATGCGCTCGAAGGCGCCGATCGCGAACGCCTGGACGCCGCGGTCGCCGCGCTGCGCCCGGCCGTGGAGGAGCACCAGGCCTGGCTCGACGGCACCCTGGTGCCCAATGCCACGGGCGAGTTCCGGATCGGCGCCGAGCGCTACGACCGCAAGCTGCGCTTCTCGCTCAACTCCTCCCTCTCCCGCCAGGAGATCCGCCAGCGGGCCGAGGCCGAGCTCGCGCGCGTGCGCGATGAGATGTACGACGTCGCGCGCGAGGTGCTGGCCGGCCGCGACGGCGCCCCGCCCACCCCCGAACGACCCGACGAAGCGCAGCGCCAGGCCGCGATCGAGGCCGCGATGGAGCTCGCCAACGAGGACCGTCCCGGCCGCGACGAGGTGGTCGACTTCGCGAAGCACACGCTCGACGTCGCCACCGACTTCGTGCGCAGCCACGACATCGTGACCGTGCCCGACGACCCGGTGAAGATCATCCTGATGCCGGAGTTCCAGCGCGGCTTCGCGGTGGCCTACTGTGATTCGCCCGGCCCGCTCGACAAGGGCCTCGACACCTACTACGCCATCTCTCCCATCCCGGACGGCTGGAGCGAGGCACAGGTCACCTCGTTCCTGCGCGAATACAACCGCCGCATGATCCACGTGCTGACCATCCACGAGGCCATGCCGGGCCACTACCTCGAGGGTGCGCATTCGGCGCAGCATCCGTCCACGCTGCGCGCGGCGCTGCGCTCGGGGCCGTTCGCCGAAGGCTGGGCGGTGTACACCGAACGCGTGGTCGCCGACGCCGGCTACCTCGACGGCGACCCGCTGTTCCGGCTCATGCAGCTGAAGTTCTATGCGCGCTCGGTGGCCAACGCGATCATCGACCAGGGCATCCACGTCGACGGCTGGACCAAGGACCAGGCCATGGACCTCATGGTCCGCCAGACCTTCCAGCAGCAGAGCGAGGCCGAGGGCAAGTGGATCCGCGCCCAGCTCTCCTCGACCCAGCTCGCGACCTACTTCGTGGGCGCGCAGGAGCACTTCGACATGCGCCGCGCGGTCGAGGAGAAGGAGGGCGCCGGGTTCGACATGAAGCGCTACCACGACGCCGTCCTCGCCACCGGCGCGCCGCCCGTGCGCTTCGCGCGGCAGCTGCTGCTGGGCGAAGCGATCCGCTGACCCGCGCCCAGCGTCCGGTGGGAGCGGCGTCCTGTGGGAGCGGCGTCCTGTGGGAGCGGCGTCCTGTGGGAGCGGCTATAGCCGCGATCAGCTGCCAATGCGTCAATCGCGGCTATAGCCGCTCCCACAAAGAAAGTGCAGGGCGCCGCCGCTACTCGACCGGCGCCAGCCGCAGGTCGTGGAAGTCGAAGCTGAAATCGGTCAGCGGCGACACCGCTTCCATGCGGACCTCGCGCACCTTCGCGTCGTGGTCGAGGCTGAAGTCGACGAAGGCGTCGGCGTTGAGGGTGCGGTCGCGCCAGCGCACGATGAAGCTGTCGTGCTGCCAGTGCTCGAGGTCGCCGACCAGCTGCGGGGTGCGGCCGAAGCGCATCTCCAGGCCTTTGCGGCCCTCGGCCACCGTCACGTCGCCGTACCAGGGGTCGCGGTAGGTCGCTGCGTAGCCCGACAGCGGCAGCGACGGCTTCGAGCGTGCGTCGCGCGCGGCCAGGTGCTTTTCCCAGTCCGCGGCGTCGCGCTCGCCGCCCTTGCCCACGGCCGCCGCATAGGCCGCGACCCAGTCGGTGGCCGGGGCCTCCATGTAGGCGTCGAGAACGTGCATGGTGATGGCGTTGAAGGCGGCGCCGGCCTCCTGGTTGGTCAGCACCACCACGCCCAGGTCGAGCTC
>JAAZHF010000451.1 GCA_012510865.1 Gammaproteobacteria bacterium | reverse complement strand
GTCATGGGTGACCGCGCCCACGGTGCCGGGGTAGCGCTGGAGGAACTGCTCCAGCCATTCGCCCGATTCCGCGTCCAGGTGGTTGGTGGGCTCGTCCAGCAGCAGCATGTCGGGCTTCTGCAGCAGCAGGCGGCACAGCGCCCCGCGGCGCTTCTCGCCGCCCGACAGCTTGCCGATCTTCGCGTCCCACGGCGGCAGTCGCAGTGCGGCCGCGGCTACTTCCAGCTGGTTCTCCAGGGTGTGCGCGTCGCCGGCGGCGAGGATGGCCTCGAGCCGCTCCTGCTCCTTGGCCAGGGCGTCGAAATCCGCGCCTTCCTCGGCGTAGGCGGCGTACACCTCGTCAAGCCGCGCCTGTGCCTGCAGCACTTCGCCCACGCCTTCCTCGACCGCCTGGCGGACGGTGTGCTCCGGGTCCAGCTCCGGTTCCTGCGGCAGGTAGCCGACCTTGATCCCGGGCTGCGGGCGCGCCTCGCCGCTGAAGTCGGTGTCGACCCCGGCCATGATGCGCAGCACGGTGGACTTGCCGGAGCCATTGAGTCCCAGCAGTCCGATCTTCGCGCCCGGGAAGAACGAGAGCGAGATGTCCTTGATGATCTGGCGCTTCGGCGGGACCGTCTTGGACACACCGTTCATGGTGTAGATGTATTGCGACATGGGGACTCCGGTGCAGCGTGGCCCCGCCCGGGCGGGCGGCCGCGGGCGGAAGCGTGGAAGGGGATGCGGGAATTATACGGCCTGCCGGGCCTTCCCCGGGGGCGCGGCCCGGCAAGCTGAACGTCGTCACGGCGCGGTAACGCGGGGGTTCAGCGAGGGCATCCGATAGTCGGACCACGACCCCTGCCGGAGAGCCGTGATGAATCCGACCCGCACCCTTGGACTGGCCGCCCTCGCGCTGGCGCTCGGAGTCGCGTTCGCGGCCCCGGCGGACGCGCGCGACCACCGTCGCGGCCACGACCGCGGCCATTCCAGCCAGGAATGGCGCCGCGGCCACGACCACCGCCGCGCCGACCATCGCCGCGACGACCGCCGTCGCGACTACCGGTACGACCGCCGCCATGACCGCCGCCATGACCGTCGCGACACCCGCGTGGTGTACGTGCCGCGGCCGGTGGTGGTCCACCATCCCAGCGCCTACCGCGGCCCGCCGCCGTGGGCACGCGGCCGCCACTACCGCCATGCGGGGTACGCACCGACCTACGTCATCCACGACTACGGCCCGTACGGCCTGCACCACCCGCCGCGCGGCTACCAGTGGCGGCGCAGCGACGCCGGCGACTTCCTGCTGGTCGCCATCGCCACCGGGATCATCGCGGACGTGATCCTGGGCCGCTGAGGCTCCGGGCCGGCCACTGCCGCCGCGAGCGCACCCCTGCGTTGCACCGCGCGGGCCTCGCCGCGGCGGGGGCGCGGGCTACAATGCCCCGTCCCCACCGGCCCCCGGAGCACCCATGTTCCCGCGCGACGCACGCATCGAAGGCTACGATCCTGAACTGGCCGCGGCCATCGCCGCCGAGAACCGGCGCCAGGAAGACCACGTCGAGCTGATCGCCAGCGAGAACTACGCCAGCCCGCGGGTCATGGAGGCCCAGGGCAGCCAGCTCACGAACAAGTACGCCGAGGGCTACCCGGGCAAGCGCTACTACGGCGGCTGCGAGCACGTCGACGTCGCCGAGCAGCTCGCGATCGACCGGGTGAAGCAGCTCTTCGGCGCGGACTACGCCAACGTCCAGCCGCATTCGGGCTCGCAGGCCAATCAGGCCGTGTACCTCGCCCTGCTGCAGCCGGGCGACACCATCCTGGGCATGTCGCTGGCCCACGGCGGCCACCTGACCCACGGCGCCAGGGTGAACGTCAGCGGCAAGCTGTTCAACGCCGTGCAGTACGGCGTCAACGACGAAGGCCTGATCGATTACGACGAGGTCGAGCGCCTGGCGGTCGAGCACAAGCCGAAGATGGTCGTGGCCGGCTTCAGCGCGTATTCGCAGGAGATCGACTGGGCGCGCTTCCGCGCCATCGCCGACAGGATCGGCGCGATCCTGTTCGTGGACATGGCGCACGTCGCCGGCCTGGTGGCCGCGGGCGTGTACCCCAACCCGGTGCCGCACGCCCACGGCGTCACCTCGACCACGCACAAGACGCTGCGCGGGCCGCGCGGCGGGATCATCGTCGCCAGCCGCGAGGCCATGGGCGAGGACGCCGACGGGATCATCAAGAAGCTGCAGTCGATCGTCTTCCCGGGCATCCAGGGCGGCCCCCTGATGCACGTCATCGCGGCCAAGGCGGTGGCCTTCAAGGAGGCGCTGGAGCCGGAGTTCAGGGCCTACCAGCAGCAGGTGGTCAGGAACGCGCAGGCCATGGCCCGGGTGATCATGGACCGCGGCTACCGGATCGTGTCCGGCGGCACGAAGAACCACCTCATGCTGGTCGACATGATCGGCAAGGGCGTCACCGGCAAGGCCGCCGAGGAGGCGCTGGGCCGGGCCCACATCACGGTGAACAAGAACGCCGTTCCCAACGACCCGCAGAAGCCCTTCGTGACCTCCGGGCTGCGCATCGGCACCCCCGCGGTGACCACCCGCGGATACCTCGAGGCCGACTGCATCGAGCTGGCCGGCTGGCTGTGTGACGTGCTCGACAGCCCCGACGACGAGGCGGTCATCGCCCGCGTCCGCGAGCAGGTCACCGCCCAGTGCAGGAAGCTTCCGGTCTACGGCTGACCCCGCACCGCACGCACGGAGCCGCGCCGCCGCACATGCACTGTCCCTTCTGCCAGCACGTGGATACCCGGGTCATCGATTCGCGCGTGAGCGACGATGGCGCGACCATCCGCCGCCGGCGCGAGTGCGAAGCCTGCGGCGAGCGCTTCTCCACCATGGAGACGATCGAGCTCAAGCTGCCGGCGATCATCAAGTCCGACGGCCGCCGCGAGCACTTCGACGCGCGCAAGCTGCGGCAGAGCTTCGACCGCGCGGTGCACAAGCGCCCGGTCTCCGAGGAGGAGATCGAGGCCGCCGTGCGCTCGGTCATCCGCCAGCTGCGCATGACCACCGAGCGCGAACTGCCGTCGCGCAGGGTGGGCGAGTTCGTGATGGCCGAACTGCGCAAGCTCGACCACGTCGCCTACGTCCGCTTCGCCTCGGTCTACCGCTCGTTCCAGGACGTCGCCGACTTCCGCGAGGAGCTCGACCGCCTGGAGCGCGAGCTTCCCGGCGAGGGCCAGCTGCCCCTGCTGGGCGGCGACGTCGTGGCCTTCGACCCGCGCCCCGGCAAGGGCCGGAAGCGCTGAGCGCCGTGGACGCCGACCGCTGATGCTTGGCTATTCCGAAACCGACCACGTGATGATGGCGCGGGCGCTGCGCCTGGCCGAACGCGGTGCCTGGACCACGCGCCCCAATCCGATGGTGGGCTGCGTCCTGGTGCGCGACGGCGGGATCGTCGGCGAGGGCTGGCACCAGCGCCAGGGCGGCCCGCACGCCGAGGTCGTGGCACTGGAGGCCGCCGGTGATCGCGCCCGCGGCGCCACCGCCTACGTCACCCTGGAACCCTGCGCCCACACCGGGAGCACCGGCCCCTGCGCCGACGCCCTGGTGGCCGCCGGCGTCGCACGCGTGGTGGCGGCCATGCGCGACCCCTTCCCGCGGGTCGACGGCAGCGGCTTCGACCGGCTGCGCGCGGCGGGCATCGAGGTCCGGCACGGCCTGCTCGAGGCGGATGCCCAGGAGCTCAACTGCGGCTACGTCTCGCGCCTGGTGCGCGGCCGGCCGTGGCTGAGGGTGAAGCTGGCGATGAGCCTCGACGGCCATACCGCGCTGGAGAGCGGCGAATCCAAGTGGATCAGCGGCGAGGCCTCCCGCCGGGACGTCATGCGCTGGCGCGCGCGCAGCGGCGCGCTCCTGACCGGCTCGGGCACGGTGATGGCCGACGATCCCCTGCTCACCGTGCGCCTCGACGAGCCCGCGGATTTCGTGCCCCCGCTCCGGGTGGTCCTGGACCCGGGCCTGGCCACGGTCGCGCGCGGCCGCGTGCGCTCGGGCGAGGCGCCGGTGCTGTACGTGCACGCGGCCAACGCCAAGCCCCCCCGCGACTTCGACTGCGAGCGCGTCGCGGTGCCGGCCGCCGGCAACGCGCTCGACCTGGCCGCGGTGATGCGGATGCTGGCCGGGCGCGGGATCAACGAGGTCCAGGTGGAGGCGGGCGCCACCCTGGCCGGCGCCTTCATGCGCGCCGGGCTGGTCGACGAGGTCCTGCTGTATGTCGCGCCGCTGCTGCTGGGCACCCAGGCGCGTCCGCTGTTCGGCGGCCTGGACATCCGCGACATGGCGCAGCGCATGGCCCTGCGGATGCACGAGTGCGTGCACGTGGGCGACGACCTGCGCCTGCGGCTGACGCCGGTCGGCAACGCCGAAGCCGGCGCGGCCGGGTAGGGTGCGGCCGTGTTCACCGGGATCATCGAAGCCGTCGGCCGCCTGGCGTCGCGCGAGGAGCGCGGCGGCGACGCCCGGCTGCGCATCGCCGTCGGCGCTCTGCCCTTCGACGACGCGCGCCTTGTCGAAAGCATCGCCGTCAACGGCGTCTGCCTGACCGTGGTCGACTTCGATGGCGGCCACTTCGAGGCCGACGCGTCGAACGAGACCCTGTCCCTGACCACGCTCGGCGGGCTGCGCGAGGGCAGCCCGCTCAACCTCGAGCGCGCGATGCGCGCCGGCGACCGCTTCGGCGGCCACATCGTCAGCGGCCACGTCGACGGGACCGGCCGCGTGCTCGACGTCCGCGAGGACGCGCGCGCGCAGCGCTGGCGCTTCGCCATGCCGCCGGCGCTGGCGAAGTACGTCGCGCACAAGGGCTCGATCTGCGTCGACGGCGTCAGCCTGACGGTGAACGCGGTGGACGACGCCGCGTTCGAGGTCGCCCTGGTGCCGCACACCGTCGCCAACACCGCCTTCGCCTCCGCGCGGCCCGGCGACCCGGTCAACCTCGAGGTCGACCTGGTCGCGCGCTACCTCGAACGCCTCCGCACCGCCCCGGAAGCCCCTTGATTCCCTGACCCTTGCCCCTTGTTCCTTTGCCCCCTTGTTCCTTTGCCTCCTTGCCCCCTTGCCCCCTTGCCCCTTTGCCCCTTTGACCCTGTGGGAGCGGCTATAGCCGCGATCCGAGTGACCCGCGGTCCCTCATCGCGGCTATAGCCGCTCCCACAGGCAAGTCCCAGGCAATCCCCTCGTCCAACCAGGTCGCACTCCAGCATGTCTTTCGCATCGATCCCCGAACTCCTCGAAGAACTCCGCGCCGGCCGCATGGTCGTCATCGTCGACGACGAGGACCGGGAGAACGAGGGCGACCTGATCATGGCCGCCGAGCTGGTGCGCCCGGCCGACATCAACTTCATGGTCACCCACGCCCGCGGGCTGGTGTGCCTGTCGCTGACCCGCGAGCGCTGCGCGCAGCTGGGGCTGCCGCCGATGGTCCGCGACAACACCTCGCCGCACCACACCAACTTCACCGTCAGCATCGAGGCCGCCGAGGGCGTCACCACCGGCATATCCGCCTACGACCGCGCCCACACCATCCGCACCGCGGTGAAGCCGAACGCCGCGCCGTCGGACCTGGCGCAGCCCGGCCACATCTTCCCGCTGCAGGCACAGCCGGGCGGGGTGCTGACCCGCGCCGGGCACACCGAGGCGGCGGCGGACCTGGCGATGCTCGCCGGCATGGAGCCGGCCGGAGTGCTGGTGGAAATCCTGAACCCCGACGGCAGCATGGCGCGCCGCCCGGAGCTCGAGGTGTTCGCGCGCGAACACGGCCTGAAGATGGGCTCGATCGAGGCCCTGATCCGCCACCGCCTCGAGACCGAGCACACGGTGGAGCGGGTGGACAGCCGCGACGTCGAGACCGAGCACGGCCCGTTCCGGCTGCACACCTACAGCGACCGGCTCGGCCACGCGCTGCACTTCGCCCTGGTGCGCGGCGAGCCCGACGCGGCGACGCCGACCCTGGTGCGGGTGCAGGTGCGCAATGCCCTGGCCGACGTCCTGCGATGGCGCCGGCCCGACTTCGGCCCCGCGGTCGGCGACGTGCTGGCCACGATCGCCGCCGAGGGCCGCGGCGCCCTGGTCCTGCTGGACGGCGGCCAGAGTCCCGAAGCCCTGCTCGAGCGCCTGCGCGCGGCCGATGGCACCGCGGCGGGCGACGCGAAGGGCGCGACGGCCGCCCGCGGCGGGGCCCTGCTCGAGTGGCGCCGCAACGGCGCCGGCAGCCAGATCCTGGCCGACATCGGCCTGGGCAAGCTGCGCGTGATGGGCACCGCCCGCAAGCAGGTCGGGCTGGCCGGCTTCGGACTGGAGGTGGTGGAGTACCTCGACCCGGCCCCGTCCGTCGACGCGGGCTAGAATGCGCGCCTGTCCAAGGAACCTGCCATGACGCATTACGAAGGCGGGCTGCGTGCCCCCGAGGGCGCGCGCTTCGCGATCATCGCCAGCCGCTGGAACCCGCGCATCGTCGATGCGCTGGTGGCCGCCGCGCGCGCGACCTTCGAGCGCAGCGGCGTCGCCGCCGGCGCGGTCGACGTGGTCCGCGTGCCCGGCGCATGGGAGCTGCCGATGGTGGCCGCGCGCCTGGCGCGGCAGGGCGGCCACGCCGCGATCGTGGCCCTGGGCTGCGTCGTGCGCGGCGACACCCGCCACTTCGAGCACGTCGCCGACACCTGCGCCGAGGGCCTGGCGCGCGTGCAGCTCGACCACGGCGTGCCGGTCGCCAACGGCGTGCTCGCGGTCGACGACCTGGTCGACGCCGAGAACCGCGCCGGCGGCAGCCACGGCAACAAGGGCGAGGAGTGCGCCCTGGTCGCGGTCGAGATGGCCCAGCTGCTGGCGGTGCTGCCGTGAGGCCGCAGCGCGGCGGCCGCGGCGGCGGCATCGACACGGTCGCCCGCTCGCGCTCGCGCCGGCGGGCCCTGCAGGCCGTCTACGCCATGCCGCTGTCGGGCGTGGACGCGCGCAACGCCATTTCCCAGTTCGCGCACGAGCAGGCGCACGAAGTGGCCGACCTCGAGTACTTCGAGGACCTCGTGCGCGGCGTGGAGACCCACCGCCGCGACATCGACGCCGCCCTCCAGCCCTTCCTCGACCGCGCCATCGGCGAGGTCGACCCCATCGAGCGCGCGATGCTGCGCATCTCCGCCTACGAGCTGCGCCACCGCATCGACGTGCCCTACCGGGTGGTCATCGACGAGGCGCTGAAGACGGTCAAGCGCTTCGGCTCCGAGCATGGCCACACCTACGTCAACGGCGTGCTCGACCGCGCCGCGGCCGAGTGGCGCGCGGCCGAGGTGCAGGCCGCCCGGGGCTGAGCCGGCGGCCGCCGCGATGGCCGAGTTCGAGCTGATCGACCTGGTCCGCGGCCGCGCCGCGCACCCGCGCGACGACGTTGTGCTCGGCATCGGCGACGATGCCGCCGTGCTGCAGCCGCCGCCCGGCATGCAGCTGGTGGTGGCGATGGACACGCTCAACGACGGCGTGCACTTCCCCGCGGGCACCGACGCCGCGCACGTGGGCTGGAAGGCGCTGGCGGTGAACCTGTCCGACCTCGCCGCGATGGGCGCGGAGCCGGCCTGGTGCACCCTGTCCCTGTCCCTGCCCGATGGCGACCCGGCCTGGGTCCAGGGCTTCCTCGACGGCTTCCTGTCGCTGGCTGCGCTGCACCGGGTGGCCCTGGTCGGCGGCGACACGACCCGCGGGCCGCTGTCGGTGTCGGTCACCGTGCATGGCCTGGTCGATCCCGGCCGCGCGCTGCGGCGCGACGGCGCGCGCGTCGGCGACGCGGTGTGGGTCAGCGGCACGCTGGGCGGCGCGGCCGCGGCGCTGCGGCGCTGGCGCGCCGGCGAGCCGATGGAGG
>JAAZHF010000450.1 GCA_012510865.1 Gammaproteobacteria bacterium | reverse complement strand
TGCTGCGGCCGCTGGTGGCCCATGCCCGGCGGGTGGTGAGGAACCACCGGGTCACGATCGCCAACCGGGTCCTCGAACCGCTGCGGAGCCGGCACGGCGACCGCGCCCTGGCCCGGGTCGCCCGCTGCTTCGCGAACTACCTGGGCGACGACCCCTCGCGTCCCGCATCCCCCGCGCAGCGCCCCCTGTTCCTCTACTTCCCGGGCCTGCCGGAAACGCCCTACTTCGACCGCGCCCTGTTCCCCTGGTACGCGGCGCTGGAGGACTCGTGGCGCACGATCACCGAAGAGATGGAGCGCGCGCTCGAAGAGGACCTCGAGCTGGTGCCCTTCCTGGGTCCGCCCGACCCCGCCGGCCCGAGCTGCCTGGCGGCGCACGGCACCGCCGCGGCGCGCTGGGACGGGCTGTTCTTCCATCGCCACGGCAAGCGCTTCGACCGCAGCTGCGCGCGCTGCCCGGCGACCGTGGCGGCGCTGGAATCGCTGCCGCTGGTGCACGTCCCGGACCATAGCCCGGAAACCCTGTTTTCGGTGTTGGGCCCGGGATCACACATCCTGCCGCACACCGGGGTCACCAACACGCGCACCGTCACCCCCCTGCCGCTGGTCGTGCCGCGCGACTGCGCGATCAGCGTGGCGGGCCAGCTGCACGAGTGGCGCCCCGGCAGGTGCATCAGCTTCGACGACACCTTCGAGCACGAGGCCTGGAACCGCAGCGACGAAGTGCGGGTGATCCTGCTTTTCGACGTCTGGAACCCGCACCTCGACGAGGTCGAGCGCGAGGCGATCACCCGGTTCGTCGCCACCATCGGCGACCCGCGCGCGATGGCGGACTGAAGCGCCGCCCCGCCCGGGCGGCGCGAGGGGTCAGCGGTCGATGTCGGCGGCGATGGCGCGCAGCTCCGCGAGGAGCTCCGCGGGCATGCGGTCGCCGAAGCCCGCGAGGAAGTCGCCGATCTCCCCGATCTCCGCGCGCCAGCCGTCGCGGTCGAAGCCCAGCAGGACCGACAGGTCGCCATCGCCGATGCCCAGGCCGTCGAGCGCCAGGTCGCCGGCGGCGGGGATCGCCCCGATCGGCGTCGCGGTGCCTCCGGCCTCGCCCTTGACGCGCCCGATGATCCACTCCAACACCCGCAGGTTGTCGCCGAAGCCCGGCCACAGGAAGCGGCCGTCGGCGTCCTTGCGGAACCAGTTGACGTGGAACACCTTCGGAAGCTTCGCCCCCGGACGGTCGAAGGACAGCCAGTGCGCGAAATAGTCGGCGAAGTTGTAGCCGCAGAAGGGCTTCATCGCCATGGGGTCGCGGCGCATGACGCCAACCGCGCCGGTGGCCGCGGCAGTGGTCTCGGAGCCCATGGCCGCACCCACGAGCACGCCGTGCGCCCAGTCCCGGGCCTCGAACACCAGCGGCACCAGGCTGGCGCGCCGGCCGCCGAAGATGATCGCGCTGATCGGCACCCCCTGCGGGGCCTCCGCCTGCGGCGTCCAGGTCGGGCGCTGGCGCGCGCTCACGGTGAAGCGCGAGTTCGGGTGCGCGGCCGGACCGTTCCCCGCCTGGTAGGGGCGCCCTTGCCAGTCCATCGCAGGCTCGCCCGCATCAAGGCCTTCCCACCAGGGCTGGCCGTCCGCGGTCACGGCGACGTTGGTGAAGATCGTATTGCTGCCGATGGAGTGCAGGGCGTTCGGGTTGGACCGTTCGGAGGTGCCGGGCGCCACGCCGAAGAAGCCGGCCTCCGGATTGATCGCCCAGAGGCGTCCGTCCTCGCCCGGGTGCATCCAGCAGATGTCGTCGCCGACGGTCCACACCTTCCAGCCCTTCTCCCGGTAGGACTCCGGCGGCACCAGCATCGCGAGGTTGGTCTTCCCGCAGGCGCTTGGGAATGCGGCGGCGACGTAGTGGACCTCGCCCTGCGGGTTCTCGATGCCCACGATCAGCATGTGCTCCGCCAGCCAGCCTTCGTGGCGGGCCTGGTGGGAGGCGATGCGCAGGGCGTGGCACTTCTTCCCCAGCAGGGCGTTGCCGCCGTAGCCCGAGCCGTAGGACTTGATCGCAGGCTACTCGGGGAAGTGCATGATCAGGCGGCGCTCGGGGTCGAGTTCGCCGATGGAGTGCAG
>JAAZHF010000449.1 GCA_012510865.1 Gammaproteobacteria bacterium | reverse complement strand
GCCGTGGTGCGCGCCATGCCCAACACCCCGGCCCTCCTGGGTGCCGGGATGACCGGGCTGCACGCCAACGCGGAGGTCGACGCCGCCGGCCGCGAGCGCGCCGAGGCGCTGCTGGCCGCGACCGGCGGGACCGTCTGGATCCGGGACGAAGCGCTGATGGACGCCGTCACCGCCGTCTCCGGCAGCGGCCCGGCCTATGTCTTCCTGCTCGCGGAGGCCATGGAAGACGCCGCGCGGCGCCAGGGCCTGCCGGCCGACGCCGCGCGCATCCTGGTCGCGCAGACCGTGCTCGGCGCGGCGAGGATGCTCACAGGGTCCGGCGAGGATCCGGCAGGGCTGCGGCAGCGCGTCACTTCGCCGGGTGGCACCACCCAGGCGGCGCTCGAGGCCTTCGAGGCGGGCGGCCTGCGCGGCCTCGTGGACGCGGCCATCGAGGCGGCGACCGTGCGCGGTCGCGAGCTGTCCGCGGCCAACGACTGAAGCCGCGTCCCGGCGGGAGCCGCTGCGGCGGGCCCTGCGGCGCCCTGCTCAGCGCTGGTTGATGCCGTAGCGTCCCGGGCCCAGCAGCGCCACGGCCACCGCGGTGGCCAGGAACATGCCCTGCAGTTCGAGCGCCCAGCCGCCGGTCGAATTCAGCTCGTCGAGTTCGCCGAGGTGCGCCAGCGCGATCGCGAACAGCATGTTCACCGCCACGAGCGCGGCGCCCAGCCGCGCATGGAAGCCGAGCAGCACCATCAGCGGCGCCAGCACCTCGCCGACCAGCACGCCGTAGGCGAGCACGCCCGGCAGGCCCGCGGACTCCACCATGCGCTCGATGCCTCCCATGCCGCCGCGCAGCTTCGCGATCCCGTGCAGCAGGACCAGCAGGCCCAGCGCGATGCGCAGCAGCAGCCGGGCGGCGTCGTGGAGTGCGGCCTGGTTCATCGGGTGACCTCGTGGCGGGCAGGGGCAGCGATCATCGCAGAGCCGGCGCGCCCGTGGGAGCCATCCCCGGGGCGGGTGGGCCCGGGGGCGGTCGGCGTCAGCCGCCTCCGTCGCGCCTTCGCCGCCGCTCCTCCCAGCCGTGGACGATGCCGGCCAGGGCGCGCACGCCGTCGGTCAGCGCGGCCGGGCCCGGCTGCAGGCTCAGCGGCGACTTCACTTCGTGCCGCTCGCCGTCGCGCACCGCCGGGGTCGCATCCCACCCGGGCCGCGCGGCCACCCTCCCGGGGCGGAACTTCTTCCCGCACCACGAGCCGATGATGATGTCCGGCGCGCGCCGCACCACTTCGCCCGCGTCGGCGAGGATGCGCTGCTTCGCCAGCGGCTCGGCGGCGAGTTCGGGGAACACGTCGTCGCCGCCGGCGATGCGCAGCAGTTCGGCGACCCAGCGGATGCCGGTGATCGGCGGGTCGTCCCATTCCTCGAAGTAGACCCGCGGCCGGCGCTCCAGGGTGGCCGCGCGGGCAGCGATCCCATCCAGTCCGCGCCGCAGCCCGTCGGCATATTCCCCGGCCCTCGCAGGGGCGCCGACCAGGGCACCCAGCCTGCGCACGTAGTCGAGGATCCCCTCGACGCTGCGGTGGTTGCTGATCCAGACCTCGACCCCCCGGCGCACGAGCTCGGCGGCGATGTCGGCCTGGATGTCGGAGAAGCCGATCGCCAGGTCGGGCTCCAGGGCCAGGATCGCGTCGATCCTCGCGCTGGTGAAGGCGCTGACCTTCGGCTTCTCCCTGCGCGCCCGCGGCGGTCGCACGGTGAATCCGCTGATGCCGACGATGCGGTGTTCCTCGCCCAGCGCGTACAGCGTCTCGGTCGGCTCCTCGGTGAGGCAGACGATGCGCCGCGGCCCGCGCATGGCCGCCGCCGCGCTCACGGGTAGAGCATCCGCTTGCTGCAGGCTCCCGCCAGGTCGCGCTCGTACAGCCAGCGTTCGTGCCAGCGGTACTCGGCGGCGTACCAGAACTCGATGCGCTCCGGATCCACGCGCAGGCCGGTCCAGCGCGGCGGCCGGGGCACGTCCCGGCCCTCGAACTCGCGCTCGAACCCGGCCAGTCGCCGGTCGAACTCCTCGCGCGACTCCAGCACCTCCGCCTGGCGCGAGGCCCAGGCGCCGAGCTGGCTGCCGCGCGGACGGCTGGCGAAGTAGGCGTCGGCCTCGGCCTCGTCCACGATCGCCACGCCGCCCTCGACCCGGACCTGCACGCCCTGGCGCACGCGCGGCCAGTGGAACAGCAGCGCCGCGCGCGGGTTGGACTTGAGTTCGCGCCCCTTGCGGCCGTCGAGATGGGTGTAGAACACGAACCCGCGCGCGTCGTGCGCCTTCAACAGCACCGTGCGCAGCGAAGGCCGGCCATCGGACGTGGCGGTGGCCAGCTGCATCGCGGTGCGGTCGGGCTCGCCCGCGGCCAGGGCCTCGTCGAAGAGGGTGTCGAAGGTGCGCAGGGCTTCGGCGTAGAGGTCGTGCATCGGCTGGAGTGCTCCGCGTTCGGCAAGGGTCCGGGCGCGCCGCGGGGCGCGCGCCTGCGCTATCGTGCCCCGATGGCGGCGCCGTTGCACATGGCCGCCGGCTTCGACGCCGGCCTGGTCTCCTCGGTCCTCGACGATGCGCTGGCTTCCGGCGCCCGCGTCTACGGCATCAGCGGCCTGCAGGGCAGCGGCAAGTCGACGCTCGCCGCGCAGGTGGCGGCCGAAGCCGGGCGCCGCGGCCTCCGCTGCGCGCTGCTGTCCATCGACGACGCCTACCTGCGGCGCGCGGAGCGGCTCCGGCTGGCCCGCGGGGTGCACCCGCTGCTCGCCACGCGCGGGCCGCCCGGCACCCACGACGTGGGGCTCGCGATCGCGGTGCTGGACGACCTGCGCGAGGGCCGCGGCACCGCACTGCCCCGCTTCGACAAGCTGGCCGACGACCGCCTGCCGCGGGCGCAATGGCCGCGTGCGGACGGCGCCGACCTGGTGCTGTTCGAAGGCTGGTTCCTCGGCACGCCGGCGGAAGACGCGGCGGAGCTCGAGGTGCCGCTCAACGCGCTGGAGCGCGACGAGGACCGCGACGGCCGCTGGCGGCGCTGGTGCAACGAGGCACTGGCCCGCGACTACCCCGCGCTGTGGCGGCGCATGGACCGTCTGCTCCTGCTGCAGGCGCCGTCCTTCGACGTAGTTCCGGAGTGGCGCTGGCAGCAGGAGCAGGCGCTGCGTGCGCAGGCACCTGCGCGCGGCGGCATGTCCCGGCCCGGGGTCGAGCGGTTCGTGCAGCACTTCGAGCGCGTGGGACGGCAGGCGCTGCGCACTCTGCCCTGGCTGGCCGACGTCGTTGTGCCTCTGGACCGCGGGCGCCGGCCTCCCGGGCCTGCCGCGGGCCGCCTGCCTACTCGACCACGAACGAGACCCGCAGGTTGACGCGCCACTCGGTGATGCCGCCGCCCGCGTCGGTGACCACCTTGATCTCGTTGACCCATGCCCCCTTGATGTTCTTCACCGTCTCGGCGCACTTGGCGAGTCCCCGGCGCACGGCGTCCTCGACGCTGGTGGGGGAGGAGGCATTGACTTCGATGACCTTGACGACCGACATGGCAGACTCCCTGGTGCGCCGCCGGGAAGGGCGGCCCGGACTGCCATCGTCGCCGCTCGCGCGTGAATGCCGCGCCTAGGTGGCGCCGGCTGCTAGCATCCGCGCATCCGCTCCGCTCCCGCACGCATCCCGATGAACCCCGCCCGCCACCTCGTCCTCGTCGGCCCCATGGGTGCCGGCAAGACTTCGATCGGGCGCTGCCTGGCGCGGCACTTCGGGCTCGCCTTCGCCGACAGCGACCACGAAGTGGAGAGGCATACCGGCGCCGACATCCCCACGATCTTCGAGTGCGAGGGCGAGCGCGGCTTCCGCGCGCGCGAGCGCGAGGCGCTGGCGACGCTGCTGCAGGGCCCGCCGCTGGTGCTGGCCACCGGCGGCGGAGCGCTGCTGGATCCGGGAAACCGACGGCTGCTCGCCGCGAGCGGCTTCGTGGTGCACCTCCGCGTCGACGTACCCGCGCAGCTCGAGCGCCTGGCGCGCGACCGGAGCCGCCCACTGCTGGCCGGCGGCGACCGGCGCGCCATCCTGCAGCGCCTGGCCGCGG
>JAAZHF010000448.1 GCA_012510865.1 Gammaproteobacteria bacterium | reverse complement strand
GGCGACGACGAGGCCGCGCTGCGCCGGGCGCAGGAAATCGCCGCGGTGGCGCGAAGCGTGCGCCCGACCGGCGAGGAAGTGCGGGCCTACCTCGGCCGGGTCGACCGCGCCGAGCAGCTCATGGAAATCAACCGCGCCGCCGAAGCCGAACTCCGCGCCGGTCGCCTCGGCGAGTCCGGCGGCGGCGCGCTGGCACGCGTCCGCGAGGCGCTTGCGATCGACGCCGAGCAGCCTCGCGCGCTGCAGGTCCAGGCGGCGATCGAGAGCGCGATGATCCGCCGCGCGGAGGATGCGGCGGCCGAGGGCGACTTCGAGGCCGCCGCGACCTGGCTCGGGCACGCCGGCGGGGTGCGCGACGGTGCGGCCACGGTCGACGATGCCCGCCGCCGCGTCGATACCCGGCGCCGCGCCTGGATCCTGCGGCTGCGCGACGAAGGCATCGCCGCGCTGCCCGAGGCCGGCGGCATCGAGCGCGCGCGCGCGGCGCTGGCCCGGATGCTGGTGCTGGCCGAGCCCGGCAATGCCGCCGTGGCCGAGCTGCGCGAGCGCATCGACCTCGCCGTGCATTACGGCGACTTCCGCCCCGGACAGCGCTTCACCGATGCCGCCGGCGGCGGCCGTGGGCCGCAGATGGTGGTGGTGCCGCACGGAGGCTTCACCATGGGCGCGGCCGACGACGACCGCGACGCCGAGGACAGCGAACGGCCCCGGCGCAACATCCGCTTCGACCGTGGCTTCGCACTGTCGCGCAGCGAGGTCACCGTCGGCGAGTTCCGCCGCTTCGTCGACGCCACCGGCTACCGCACCCGCGCCGAGCGCCGCGGGTTCTCGATGGCCTACGACGAGCGCAGCGGGAATTTCGTGCGCCGCAGCGGCGTGGATTGGCGCTCGGACTTCGCCGGGTCGAAGGCCGCCGACGACCTGCCGGTGGTCCACGTCAGCGCCCGCGACGCCCAGGCCTATGCCGACTGGCTGGCCACGGTCAGCGGGCAGCGCTACCGCCTGCCCAGCGAGGCCGAGTTCGAGTACGCGCTGCGCGCCGGCGGCTCCGGACGCTACCCCTGGGGGGACGGCGAGCCGCCCGCGGGTGTGGGCAACCTGACCGGCGGCAAGGACCGCTCTCCGGGCGGGCGTGGGTGGAGCAATGCCTTCGAGGGCTACGACGATGGCCATTGGGGGCCGGCCCCGGCGGGCAGCTTCACGCCCAATCCATTCGGCCTGCACGATCTTGAGGGCAACGTCAGCGAGTGGGTCGCCGACTGCTGGCACGACAGTTACCGCCGTGCCCCCGCCACCGGCGCGGCCTGGGTCAACCCCGGCTGCCGGATGCAGGTGGTGCGGGGCGGGGCCTGGGCCAGTTCGCCGCCGCAGACGCGCAGCTCGTGGCGCGCCCCGTCGCCGGTGGACAATACCAACGCCCGCGTCGGCTTCCGGGTCGCACGGGACATCTGAACAAGGACAGGAGCGCGCCATGCGACAGGATCCCTTCGGGCGTCGGCGGCAGCAGCAGGCGGCGCCGCGGCGCGGCTTCAACCCGAGGATCCTGATCCTCCTGGGCTTCCTCGCCTACGGCGCGTACTACTGGTTCTCGAACCAGACCCTGGACCCGGTCACCGGCGAAAAGGTGCTGATCGCCCGCTCGCTGTCGGTCGCGGACGAGAAGGCGCTCGGGCTGCAGGCCTACGAGGAGATCCTGTCGCAGGAGCACCCCGTGGATCCGGATGCGCCGATCGCCCGGCAGGTGCGCGGGATCGCGGGCAGGCTCATCGCGAAGGTGCCCGAGATCGAGGCCGCGCTGGCGGCCGAGAACGGCCAGCAGCCGACCGGCTTCTCGTCGACCTTCGATTGGGACGTCAACGTGATCGAGTCCGACCAGGCCAACGCCTTCTGTCTGCCCGGCGGCAAGATGGCGGTGTACACCGGCCTGGTGCCGGTGGCCGGGAACGAGGACGCGATGGCGGTGGTGATGGGCCACGAGATCGCGCACGCGCTGCTGCGCCACGGCGCGCAGCGCATGGCACAGCAGAAGCTGTCGCAGATGGGCCAGATGGCCGGTGCGATGAGCGGGATGGATCCGCAGCAGCAGCAGATGGTGATGGCGGCGATGGGCTACGGCTACCTGCTGCCGTACGCACGCAAGCACGAGACCGAGGCCGACTACGTGGGCCTGATGCTGGCCGCGGCGGCCTGCTACGACCCGCGCGAGGCGGTGCCGCTGTGGGAGCGGATGAGCGCGGCCAGCGGCGGCGCCTCGCAGCCGGAGTTCGCATCCACGCACCCCAACCCGGGTACCCGGATCCAGAACCTGGAATCGCTCATGGCGAAGGCGATGGACTACCGGGCGCGCTTCTGCACCGACGGCGGCGTGGTGCTGCGGTAGCGGACTACTTCCGCTTGCCGCCCGCCGCGCCCCGCGGCTTCTCCGGCGCCGGGGGCGGGTTCGCCGCCCCGGCCATGCCGCGCTGGAACTCCTGCCACATGGCCATGTTGCGCTCGGTGAGCTGGCTCATCATCGACCACGGCGTCTGGCCGAGCATGCTGCCCATCTGCTGCCGGAACTGCTGCTGCTGCTCGAGGAAGGCGTGCATCGAGCGCTCCAGGTAGCTGCCCATGAAGCCCTGCAGGGAGTCGCCGTAGCAGCGGATGATCTGGCTCAGCAGCTCCGTGGAGAGGATCGGCTCGCCGTCCTGCTCCTGCTCGGCGATGATCTGCAGCAGCACCTGGCGGGTGAGGTCTTCGCCGCTCTTGGCGTCGCGCACCTCGAAGTCCTCGCCGTCCAGGATCAGCTGGCGAACGTCCTCGATGGTGATGTAGCTCGAAATCTCGGTGTCGTAGAGGCGGCGGTTGGGATACTTCTTTATGACGCGCATGGCCATGCTGCAGTGCCCGATTTCGTGTCTCACCGCAGCATGACGCAGCGCAACAGCGCTTGCAACCGGGCGCCGCCGCCTACCAGCCCATGTACTGGCCACCGTTGGCCGCGAGGTTGGCGCCGGTGATCCATGCGGCTTCCTCAGCGACGAAGAAGGCGACCGCGTAGGCGATCTCCTCGGGCGTGCCGAGGCGACCGGTCGGGATCTGGGCGATGATCTTCTCGCGCACCGGCTCCGGGACCGCCATCACCATGTCGGTGCCGATGTAGCCCGGGGACACCGTGTTCACGGTGATCCCGAGCTTCGCGTTCTCCTGCGCCAGCGAGATGGTGAAGCCGTGCATGCCGGCCTTGGCGGCCGCGTAGTTGGCCTGGCCGTACTGGCCCTTCTGGCCGTTGATCGAGCTGATCTGGACGATGCGCCCCCACTTGCGCTCGCGCATGCCCTCGATCACCGCGCGGGTGACGTTGAAGCAGGAGTTGAGGTTGGTGTTGATGACCTCGGTCCACTGCTCAGGCGACATCCGGTGGAAGGTGGCGTCGCGGGTGATGCCGGCGTTGTTGACCAGGATGTCGATGGGACCGAGCGCTTCCTCGACCTGGCGCACCATGGTCGCCGCTTCGTCCGGCGAGGAGACGTCGCCGCGCACGAGGGTGAAGCCGAAGCCCTCCTCCCGCATGGCCTCGGCCCAGGCGCGGGCCTTTCCTTCGTTCCGGTAGTTGGTCGCGACCCTGTGGCCGGCCTGCGCGAGGCGCTTGCAGATCGCCGTGCCGATGCCGCCGGTCCCACCGGTGACCAAAGCAACCCTGGACGTCATGTCATCGCTCCCCGTGGCCGGGCGCGGCCGCGCCCGCTGGCGATGATTCTATGCGTCCGGCGTTGCAGCGGCAGTGTGCAGTGCAGTGGCCGCGAGCGGTCCGGCGGGGAGCCGGCCGGGCGCGAAGGCGCGCACGGCGGCCGCGAGCAGGGCGTCGAGCGGCGCGTCCCCCGGCAGGGCGCGCGGGGCCTGGCCGAGCGCGCGCCAGGCGGCCAACAGCGCCGGCACCGGAGCGGCCGGGTCGACCGCCAGGGAGGCGCGCGACTTGGACAGTTTGTGGCCGTCCTCGTCGAGCACCAGGGGCAGGTGCAGGTAGCGCGGCCGCGGCAGGCCCAGCATGCGCTGGAGCAGGAGCTGCCGCGGGGTGGAGTCGAGCAGGTCGGCGCCGCGCACCACGTCGGTGATGCCCTGGTCGGCGTCGTCCACCACCACCGCCAGCTGGTAGGCCCACCAGCCGTCCGCGCGGCGCAGCACGAAGTCCCCGACCCGGCGGTCGACGTCCTCGGCGACGTGGCCGTGGACGGCATCGTCGAAGGCGACGCGGCTGCCGTCGGGCACGCGCAGGCGCACCGCCGGGTCGGGCCGGCGCGCGCCGGGACGGCAGGCGCGGTGGACGCCGCCGGCCGCGGCCACGTCGGCGCGGCTGCAGTGGCATTCGAAGGCCAGCCCGGCATCGAGCAGGCGCCCGAGGGCGGCGGCATACAGGTGGCCGCGGCGCGACTGGTATTCGACCGGACCGTCCGGCGCGAGGCCGAAGGCGGCCAGCGTGCGCAGCTGCGAGTCGGCCGCGCCCGGCACCTCGCGCGCGCCGTCCACGTCCTCGACCCGGACCAGCCATTCGCCGCCGGCGCTGCGCGCCGCCAGCCAGCTGCCGAAGGCGGCCAGCAGGGAGCCGAAGTGCAGCTCGCCGGTGGGCGAGGGCGCGAAGCGGCCGCGCACGGGACCGCGCTCCGTCGCCGGGGCGGCCTTGGGATCGCCTGTCGTCATCTTGAATTCAACACGCGCCGGACACACTTCGGGCTGGAACGACAAACCTGCAGGAAGCCGTCCCGATGCTCAAGCGAATCGTCCTTTTCCTTGCCACCAACCTGGCGGTGCTGGCGCTGCTCAGCGTCATCATGGCGGTGTTCGGCATCAATCCGCAGTCGATGTCGGGCCTGCTGGTCATGGCCGCCCTGTTCGGCTTCGGCGGTGCCATCGTTTCGCTGCTGTCGTCGAAGTGGGTGGCCAAGCGCGCCGCGCGCCTGCACGTGATCACGCAGCCGCGCAGCGACGTCGAGCGCTGGCTGGTGGACACCGTCGCCCGGCAGGCGCAGGCGGCGGGCATCGGCATGCCCGAGGTGGCGATCTACGACGCGCCCGAGATCAACGCCTTCGCCACCGGCGCCAACCGCAACAACGCGCTGGTGGCGGTGTCCACCGGCCTGCTGCGCGGGATGGACCCGGACGAGGCCGAGGCGGTGCTGGCGCACGAGGTCAGCCACGTGGCCAACGGCGACATGGTGACGATGGCCCTGCTGCAGGGCGTGCTCAACACCTTCGTGATCGTGCTCGCCCGCGTGGTCGGCCGGGCGGTCGACGGCTACCTCAGCGGGGGGCGCGACAACGGCGGCGGCGGGCTGGCCTACTACGCCATCGTGCTGGTGCTCGACCTGGTGTTCGGCCTGTTCGCGAGCATGATCGCGATGTGGTTCTCGCGCCATCGCGAGTTCCGCGCCGACGCCGGCGGCGCCGCGCTCGCCGGGCGCGAGTAGATGATCGCAGCGCTCAAGCGCCTGTCGCTCAACCAGGGCCAGTACGCACTGCCCAAGCAAGTCGCGCCCTTCGGCATCAGCGTCGCCATGGGCCACGGCCTGCGCCGGCTGCTGTTGAGCCACCCGCCGCTGGAGGAGCGCATCCGCGCGCTCGAGGCCGGCCGCTTCGACGGCCAGGCCGCGCTGCAGCAGGGCCTGCTGGCCTGACCCGCGGGCGCCGCCCTTGCGGCGGCGCCGGCTTCATTCGAAGTCGTAGGCCATGTCCGGCCCGGAAGGCGCCAGGAAGTTACCGGCCGCGTAGTCGACGCCGGAGCCGAACAG